>JALZKQ010000022.1 GCA_030859165.1 Actinomycetota bacterium | reverse complement strand
CTGGTTTCTTGGCAGCCATGAGTGGCCTCTCCTTGACAGTGATGTCCCCCGGATTCGGTGCCGAGAGGATAAGCGCATATCGCCTACGCTTCAACTGGGCGCGCTCCGCCGCGTCCATGCAAGCTCGGAAATCAGGTGTGCGGGCCGGCGAACATCACCTAAGATGGCGCCGTCGCGTGACTGAGATGGGACCATCACCCCGGAGTTGCCGGAAGAACGGTCACCATCGGTGACTCATTAGAACTGGCGGCGACACACCACGAGCGGGTCACGCCTCATGACGGTGACCAAGGAGGGTGGTACCGCGGAGTCGCAAGCAGCGGGTTCGTCCCTTCGCCACACCAGCGCCTGGGCGCAGTGACGAAGGAAGAGAGCGCGATGACCTCCGAGTATCCCGTCGTCCCCCCGAAGGTAGACCTGCCACGGATGGAGCACGAGGTTCTCGCCCTGTGGCGCGAGCAGGGAACATTCGCGGCTTCGCTAGCACAGCGGACCGACGCACCACGCTGGACGTTCTACGAGGGTCCACCCACAGCGAACGGCAAGCCAGGTGTGCACAGCATCGAGGCCCGGGTGTTCAAGGATGTCTTCCCACGCTTCAAGACCATGCAAGGGTTCCGGGTCGACCGGAAGGGGGGGTGGGACTGTCAAGGGCTGCACGTCGAGGTGGGTGTGGAGAAAGAGCTGGGACTCTCCGGCAAGCGGGACATCGAGAGGTTCGGGATCGCCGAGTTCAACGCCAAGTGCCGCGAGTCGGTCCAGCGGGCGACCGACGACTGGGAGCAGATGACGGAGCGGATGGGCTACTGGGTCGACACGGCCCAGGCGTACCGGACGATGGACTCTTCCTACATCGAGAGCGTGTGGTGGTCCCTCAAGCAGATCTTCGACAAGGGCCTGCTGTACGAGGCTCATCGCGTCTCGCCGTACTGTCCCCGCTGCGAGACAGCCCTCTCAGATCACGAGCTCGGCCAACCCGGTGGTTACGAGACCGTCGTCGACCCGTCGGTCTTCGTCCGCTTCCGGTTGTCGTCGGGCCCACTCGCGGGCCAGGCGTCCCTCCTGGTGTGGACCACGACGCCGTGGACGCTCGTCTCCAACACGGCAGTCGCCGCCCATCCTGACGTGACCTACGTCGTTGCGACCGACGGCACCGAACGGCTCGTGGTGGCTGAGCTGCTCTTCGATGCCGTGCTGGGCGCGGGGTGGACGGTCGAGTCAACGCTGGTCGGGCGGGAGATGGAGCGCTGGCGCTACGAGCGCCCACTAGACCTGGTCGACTTCCCGGTGCCGGATGAGGGCCAGCGTGGCTCCGGCGCGCACTTCGTCCTGCTCGCCGACTACGTCACGACCGACGACGGGTCGGGGCTCGTGCACCAGTCCCCTGCCTTCGGCGAGGATGACATGGCGGTGTGCAAGGCGTACGGCCTTCCTATCGTCAACCCGATGCGCCGCGACGGCCACTTCGAGGACGACGTCCGCCTTGTTGGAGGACAGTTCTTCAAGCACGCCGACACCGATCTGGTCAACGAGCTCGAACGGCGCGGGCTGATGTTCCGCCATGTCTCCTACGAGCACTCCTACCCGCACTGTTGGCGCTGCCACACGCCCCTCATGTACTACGCCCTCCCCGCCTGGTACATCCGCACCACAGCGATCAAAGCGGCCCTGATCGCTGAGAACGACAGGACCAGCTGGTATCCCGAGACGATCAAGCACGGCCGCTTCGGGGACTGGCTGAGGCACAACGTCGACTGGTCGCTGTCACGCACCAGGTACTGGGGCACGCCGCTCCCGATCTGGCGGTGCCCCGAGGGCCACGTCACCTGTGTGGGATCGCTCGCTGAGCTCGGCCGGCTTGCCGGCCAGGACCTGAGCAGACTCGACCCCCACCGCCCGTACGTCGACGATGTCGAGCTCGCATGTCAGACGTGCGGTCAGTCAGCGCGGCGGGTGACCGAGGTCATCGACGCCTGGTATGACTCCGGGTCGATGCCGTTCGCGCAGTGGGGCTATCCGTACCTGCCCGGGTCGAAGCGAGAGTTCGAGCAGGCATACCCCGCACAGTTCATCAGTGAAGCCATCGACCAGACCCGAGGCTGGTTCTACTCGCTGATGGCGATCGGAACCCTCGTCTTCGGCAGGTCGTCTTACGAGAACGTTGTCTGCCTTGGGTTGCTGCTGGCCGAAGACGGGCGCAAGATGTCCAAGCACCTCGGCAACATCCTCGAACCCACGCCCCTGATGGACGACAGCGGCGCCGATGCCGTGCGGTGGTTCATGGCCGCGTCCGGATCACCGTGGGCGGCCCGTCGTATCGGCCGGGGCACGCTGCAGGAGATCGTCCGCAAGGTGTTGCTGACGTACTGGAACACGGTGTCGTTCCATGCCCTGTACGCACGGACAGCCGGGTGGGCGCCGACGGGTGGAGCACCTCCCGTCGCTGACCGCCACGTCCTGGACCGTTGGCTGGTCTCCCGACGCAACGTCCTCACTCGAGATGTCACAGCGGCTCTCGATGCCTTCGACACCCAGCGCGCCGGCACTCTCCTCGCCGAGTTCGTCGACGACATGTCGAACTGGTACGTCCGTCGGTCGCGGCGAAGGTTCTGGGACGGTGAGGACACGGCCCTGGCAACGCTGCACGAGACGCTCGATGTGCTCACCCGGCTGCTTGCACCACTGACGCCTTTCGTCACCGAGCGCGTCTGGCAAGACATCGTTCGATCTGTTGACGCGTCAGCTCCCGTGTCCGTGCATCTGGCCACCTGGCCGACGTATGACGCGACGCTTGTCGACGACGACCTCGAGAGCGGGATGGCGCTGACGCGCCGACTCGTCGAGCTGGGCAGATCCGCCCGGGCGGAGGCGAAGGTCAAGACTCGTCAGCCGCTGCGGCGGGCCCTCGTCCCGTCCTCGGCGTTCGCCCTGCTGTCCGAGGAGCTGAAGACGCAGATCGCGGCCGAGCTCAACCTCGAGACGGTGGAGTCGCTCGGCGCGGCCGGAGACCTCGTCGATCACACGGCGAGGGCCAACTTCCGTAGTCTGGGGCGCCGCTTCGGCAAGCAGACACCTCAGGTCGCGGCAGCGATCGCCGCTGCAGATCCGACTGCTCTTGCCGAGGCCCTCGCCACGACGGGCGCCGCCACCGTGGACTTCGATGGAGGGGTCGAGGTCACGTCTGACGATGTCATCATCTCCGAACGCCCCCGAGAGGGATGGTCGGTGGTCAACGAGCACGGAGAGACGATCGCACTCGACGTCCACCTGACGCCGGAGCTCAAGCGCGCGGGACTCGCTCGCGACGTCATCAGGCTGGTGCAGGAGGCGCGCAAGTCACACGGCCTTGACGTGTCCGACCGGATCCGGCTGCGGTGGCAGGGCGGACCCGGGGTCTCGGACGCAGTTCGCGCCCACAGCCACGAGATCGCCAGGGAAGTGCTGGCGACGGAGCTGACGCAGACTCTCGCGGACGACGCCGGCTGGCAGCACAACACGGACCTGAACCTGTCGTTCTCCCTCGAGAAGGCATAGCACCGTCAGTACAGCGGGTGGGCGGTGCAGCGGCTCAGCGCTCCTGCGGCTGGTCCTCACCGAGCAGGTCACGCAGGCGGCGGGGCGTCTCACCGTCTACTGACGGCGTCGGGGGTGCGTCGCCATCACCTTCACCGTCGAGTGCCTTGAGCTGGCTCTGGAAGTAGCCGCGCAGTCTGCTGCGGTACTCGCGCTCGAAGGAGCGAAGCTCATCGAGCTCGTGGGCGAGACTGTCCCTGCCGCGCTCGAGCTCGCCGAACATCTCCTCACGACGCTCACTCGTCTCGGCGTCGAGCTTCTCGGCGCGCGTCTTGGCATCCGCCTCGAGCCGCTCCGACTTCGCCTTGGCGTCGACCTCCAGCCGCTCGGCCTTGATCCGCGACTCGCCAAGGATCCGGTCAGCGTCGCCCTGTGCCTCGCCGACAAGCTGGTCGGCGTTCTGGGCCGCGATCTCGAGCAGCCGGGCTGCCGCGCTCGAGGCCTCGCGCACCGTCTTCACGGGAGGCAGCTGGGTGGCTTCAGGCGCGGATGGCTCAGGTCCCTTGCCGGACTCGGGCGTTGACACGGCCAGGGGTGACGGAGCGGTCTGCGGCGGCGGCCCGGACGTCGACGCGGTGGCAAGCTTGGCGCGCAGATCGTCGTCCTCCGCGTGCAGGCGAGTGAGCTCGACCTCGACCTCGTCGAGGAACAGGTCCACCTCAGCCATGTCGTAACCCTCCCGAAGTCGCACGGGCGTAAACGTCTTCTTGTGGACGTCTTCGGGCGTCAACGGCATGGGTTCACCTTTTGGTCGATCAAACGAGTGGGCAGAGATACGGCTGCCAACGCTACTCCGTCTGACCGGTCGGTGGGCAAGCGACATCGAGACGACGTCAGCTGAACAACAAGATCTCACGGTTCAGATACTGGAGAACGTAGCAAATCAAAAGCACGAACAGGAGGGACAGGTCGAGGGTGGCGCCACCGAGTCGCAGCGGCGGAACGAACCGCCGCAACAGCCGGATAGGCGGGTCGGTCGCGGTGTAGATGACCTCCAGGGCAACAGCTGAGATGCCCCGCGGGGACCAGGACCGAGCGAACATCTGCACCCAGTCGACCACGATGCGTGCCAAGATCAGGAGGATGTAGAGCCACAGGACAAGCTCGATGACGATGCCGACGATGCGCACGAACGAAGCCTAGTGGTGGCTGACAAACGGATGGCTGGTTGTCGCGCGACATGCCTCAGCTCTGGTTGAAGAAGCCACCCTCAGCGATTCGGCGCTTGTCCTCGGCTGTCACAGAGACGTTCGGCGGCGACAGCAAGAAGACCTTGCTCGTGACCCGCTCGATGGAACCGCGAGTGGCGAAGACCAGCCCTGCCGAGAAGTCGACGAGGCGCTTCGCGTCGCTGTCGTCCATCTCCGAGAGGTTCATGATCACCGGAATACCATCACGGAAGTGCTCGCCGATCGTGCGAGCCTCGTTGTAGTTCCGCGGGTGCAGCGTGGTGATCCGCGAGAGCTCGGCCACCGACTGGGTCGGACGGCGACGCTCTGACAGGGACGCCACGGACGTCGGCCGGTCAGGTGTCGTTGCGGCCCCCGTTCGAGACGACGACGAGGGCTGGTGCGTTGTCTCCTCGTCCGAGTCGTAGTCATCCTCGTAGCGGTCGTTGTCCTCGAGCAGGCCCAGGTACACCCCGACCTTGCGCATTCCAGTCGCCATGACCTCGTCGCCTCCGCCTTATCCGATGCTGCCGCGCTGTGGACGTACCTAGCCGATCGTGATGCGGCCGTTCGCGGCTGACATTACCCGAGCGACGGCCGTCGGCCGAGTACCGCGCTCCCGACACGCACGTGTGTCGCGCCCGCCCTGACGGCTGCCTCGAAGTCGCCGCTCATCCCGGCAGAGATCCCCCTCGCCAAGGGATGTTCGAGCTCGAGCTGACGGCTCACCGCGACGAGACGGTCGTACGCCGCGCTGGCCTCCTCGCCGAGCGGCGCCACACCCATGACGCCTGCCAGCCGGAGCAGTCCGCACCCAGCGATGACATCCGCGATCTCCGGAACCGTTTCCAGCGCCGCACCGCCTCGACCGGAGCTGGCCTCAGCGGGGTCGAGGCTGACCTGGATGAAGCAGTCGACGTTCCGGGTCCCTTGCTGTGTGCCTGCATCGAGGCGCCGCGCGACCCGAACGGAGTCGACGGAGTGGACGGCAGCGGCATACTCGACGATGCGGCTCGCCTTGTTCGACTGGACCTGTCCGATGAAGTGCCACCTGACGTCGAGGTCTGCGAGGGTGGCCGCCTTCTCAGCCGCCTCTTGGTGACGGTTCTCGCCGAAGTCACGCACCCCGAGGTCGGACAAGATGCGCAGGTCGCTCACTGGCCAGGTCTTTGTGACCACAACGAGGGTCACGCCGGAGACTGGGCGACCGCCGCTCGACGCGGCGGCGTCCACGCGCTCTCGCACGGCAGCAAGATTCGAGGCGATCGTGTCGCGCCGCTCATCAGGCATCGTTGCCCGGACGCCATACGACGAGACCCGCGAACCGCCCTGAACGATCCCCGTCTCGGCGGTATGAGTACAGGTCCGGCGACTCCAGCGTGCAACGACTGCGGTCGTGCACGGTGCAGGCTGCACTCTCCAGCTGTGCCTCGACACCGGCGCCGATGTCGAGGGACGGGGTCCCCCAGGTGGTGCAGGCGTACGACGCCGGCACGGACGCGGCGACATCGTCGCGAAGGGAAGCCGGCACCTCGTAACATCCGCCGCACACGTGCGGTCCCACCCACGCGTCGATCGACGAGGCGCCGAGGGCGCGCATCGTCTCGACGGTCGCGGGCACCACTCCAGCCGCCAGCCCCTGGCGTCCTGCGTGGGCCACCGCGACGATCCCCGTGGCGACGTCTGCGAGCACCACCGGCGCGCAGTCGCCGACCCGGACCATGAGGGCGACGTCCGGAGCTGCGGTGACAAGGCCGTCGCAGGTGCCGGGCACGAGGCCCGCGCGATCCACCACGCGGACGTCTGCGCCGTGCGCCTGCCGCATGCTGGCAAACCCGGCTACATCGAAGCCGCTTGCCACCAGCTCGAGGTTGGCCATCAGCTCTTCGTCCCGGTCCTGCCGAGACCTGCTGAGGTCAAGACTGTCGAAAGGGAACTCGCTCACGCCGTCTTTACGGTCGGTGAAGGCGACATCGACGACACCTGACGGACGAGGACCTGTCGACCTAGCGCGGTCGCGGCTCGAGAACACCGGCTACTTGAGGAAGTCGGGGACGTCGAGGTCTTCGTTGTCGTCGAACGGGATCGCGCGTGGCTGCTTCGCCGGTGTCGACGTCTGCTTGCCAGGCTCGGTCTTGCCGATGTTCGCGGCTGGAGTCGTCGAGGCCGTGCCGGGGTTGCCCGCTGCCGGGGGCTGAGTCCGAGGAGGAGGAGCAGGCTGCGCCGGTGCAGTGTCTCGGCGAAGCGCTGGTTGACTCTGGTCCCGCCGCTTTGGCATGCCCCCGTCGAACCCGGCTGCGATCACCGTGACACGGACCTCGTCTCCGAGCGCGTCGTCGATGACCGCACCGAAGATGATGTTCGCCTCGGCGTGAGCCGCCTGAGACACCAGCGCTGCGGCCTCGTTGATCTCGAAGAGACCGAGGTCGGAGCCGCCCGAGATCGACAGCAGGACGCCATGAGCGCCATCGATCGACGCCTCCAGCAAGGGGCTGGACACCGCCATCTCGGCCGCGACCACAGCGCGGTCGTCACCATTGGCGCGCCCGATCCCCATCAGCGCCGAGCCCGCGTTGGCCATCACTGCCTTGACGTCAGCGAAGTCGAGGTTGATGAGTCCGGGGGTGGTGATCAGGTCGGTGATCCCCGATACGCCCTGGAGCAGCACCTGGTCTGCCTGCTTGAAAGCATCAAGGACGCTGACGCTGCGGTCGGAGATCGAGAGCAGCCTGTCGTTGGGGATGACGATGAGAGTGTCGACTTCCTCTCGCAGACCGGCGATGCCTTCCTCTGCCTGGTTCGCGCGACGCCTGCCCTCGAAAGCGAACGGTCGGGTCACGACACCGATGGTCAGGGCACCGATCGAGCGGGCGATCCGTGCCACGACAGGCGCGCCTCCAGTGCCGGTCCCACCGCCTTCACCGGCGGTGACGAAGACCATGTCGGCACCCTTGAGCACCTCTTCGATCTCCTCGCTGTGGTCGTCGGCTGCCTGTCCCCCCACCCCGGGGTCGGCACCCGCACCGAGCCCCCGCGTCAGCTCTCGGCCGATGTCGAGCTTGACGTCGGCGTCGCTCATGAGCAGCGCCTGAGCATCAGTATTGATGGCGATGAACTCCACGCCTCGGAGTCCGACCTCGATCATCCGGTTGACGGCATTGACTCCACCGCCGCCGATACCTACAACCTTGATGACCGCCAGATAGTTCTGCGGTGCTGCCACGACGTGCCTCTCGCTGGGGTGAACTGTGCCGGACCTACGCTGCCCACTAGGGGGCGCTGCGGGGAAGCCCGAGACGGTAAGAAGTAAACCTTGCGTTGAGGGTTACCCTTATTGCCGTCTCCTGGTGTGCTCAACTTAGGTCACCGCGACCGCAGTCGGCAACCGACACGCCACATTGTCTCAATCACGAGGTCGCCGCCCCGACGTCGTCGGCTGCCCGGGGACGCTCACGTCATACACAGCGAAGGGCCGTCTCAGCAGCAGCAACAGAACCTGAACCTTACGTTCAGACTCCGCCGAGCTGCCCCACACGACCCGCCTGCCATCGCGCAGCCGCAGCGAGATGGAGTCCATCGAGGAGGCTGTGATGCGCTGCGTCTGGGCGCGTATCTCACCGGGAAGTGTTGTCACGACGGCGGCAACCTCACGCAGCGCGACCCTGTCGTCGTCCCCGCGGTACTCGACAACGGCAAGTGCCGGGTCACGCTCCCGATCCTTGCGGTAGACAGTCCCCTCGACGTCGAGCACCCACCATCCGCCCTGCCTGTGCACCGTCGCCACCGGGGTGCGTTCGGTGACGGTGATCGTGAGGGTGTGCGGCCACGAACGGTGCGTTGCGACGCTGGCGACGGCGGGGATCGCGGCCACCTTGCGGTTGACGGCATCGAGGTCGACGCGCACAAGCGGTGTGCCTGTGCGGATGTCCGCGGCGGCGATGACCCGCTCCGCGGACACTGTGCGCGTCCCCGCTACCTGCACCTCGTCGGCTGCGAGCCAGCTCGAGAAGAACACGACCCAACCCGCGAACGCGATCGCCCCGAGGACAGCTGTCGCGACCAACGTGGGTCGCCAAGCCGCGAGTCGCCGCTGCCACTGCCGACGCAGGAACCGCGCCGACGTAGCCAGCCCCTTCCTCATGATGGCCTCTCCCCCTGAGTACCGAGGAGATCCATGACCAACGGGGCGACCCGCGTCACGTCACCGGCTCCGAGGGTGAGCACGACATCACCTGGTGACGCCCGACGAGCAACCGCGGGGGCGGCAGCCGACCACTCGGGCACGAACTCCACGGATGCCGCGGGCAGCGGCACCCAGTCGGCCACGCTGGCTCCGCTCACCGACGGGTCCTTGTCCTCTCGGGAGGCGTAGACGTCCATCACGACCACCTCGTCGGCAGCCCCCAGCGCCTCTCCCATCTGCGCCGCGAACTGTTTGGTGCGGCTGAAGAGATGCGGCTGGAAGCATACGACAAGGCGTCCGACTCCGGCGATCGCGCGGGCCGCCTCTAGGTCGGCGGCGATCTCCACGGGGTGATGTGCGTAGCTGTCGTACACGCGGACACCGTTTCGGGTGCCCTTCAGCTCCATCCGACGACCGGTCCCCACGAAGCTCTCGAGACCGGCGGCCAGCGGGCCGAAGTCGAAGCCCAGCTGCAGTCCCGCAGCCATCGCCGCGACCGCGTCGATGACGTAGTGGCGGCCAGGGACCTGGATCTCGACGACTCCGAGAAACGCACCTGCTCTCCAGATGCCGAATGACGATCCGGCGCCGGAGAAACGCACGTCCACCGCACGCACGTCGCAGTGGACGCCGAACCCGGCCTGCACGACCGTGAGGTCTCGTCGGCGGGCCAGGTCGACGAGGCTGGCCGCTCCCGGGTCGTCAACGCAGCCGACGAGGAAGCCGGCTGGCTGGATACGCGTGAGGAACTCCGCGAAGACGGCGGCGTACGCCGCTGGCGACCCGAAGTGGTCGAGATGGTCGACGTCGACGTTGGTGACGACGGCTCCGACGGGCGTGTAGGTCAGGATCGCACCGTCACTCTCATCTCCCTCGACCACGAAGATGTCGCCGCTACCGTCTGCGGCATTGAGACCTGACGCATTGAGGGTTGACCCGATCGCGTACGACGGGTCTGCACCCGTTGCCAGCAAGGCGGAGGCGAGCATCGACGTGGTCGTCGTCTTGCCGTGGGTCCCCGTCACGACGACGCTGCGCCGCCCGACCAGGACTGACTGGACAGCCGCAGACCGTGGCCAGAGCCGTAGCCGGAGCTCACGAGCACGTACGACCTCTGGGTTGTCCTCGGGTACGGCGGTGGATACGACGACCGTGTCCGCACCCTCCACATGCTGTGCCTCGTGGCCGACCCAGCACCTGACTCCCAGCTCCTCGAGGGATCTGAGGATCGAGGAGTCGGCTCGGTCGCTGCCCGAGACCGTGACGCCGCGAGCCGCCATGATGCGCGCCAGACCGGAGAGTGCGGCGCCACCGACTCCGACGAAGTGCACGCGGCCGAGGTCCTCCGCGGCTTCGATGTGCTCCGGGACCTCCACCCTCATCGATTCGCCGCCGCGAGGATCATGTCCGCGAGCAGCTCGTCGGCGTCGCGGCGGATCAGGCTCCCAGCCGCCTCGCTCATCGAGTGCAGGCGGGCAGAGTCGAGCAACAGACCCGGGAGTGTCCGGCGCACCCAGTCAGGAGTGAAGTCCGCATCGGCGACGAGGACGCCGCCACCGGCCTCCACGACGGCCGCGGCGTTGAGCGCCTGCTCGCCGTTGCCGATCGGGAGAGGCACGAAGACGGCCGGCAGCCCGATGGCCGCCGCCTCCGTGACCGAGTTGGCCCCGGCCCGGCCGACCATCGCGTCTGCCGCCGCATACGCCAGCTCCATCCGGTCCACGAAGGGCACGACGACGTAGGGCGGGACATGGCCGGCCCCGACCGGACCCAGCGGAACGTCGCCCCGTGGTCCTTTGACGTGGAGCACCTGCACTCCCGCGGCAGCGAAGTCGGACGCGGCACCCGCGACGGCGTGGTTGATGCGCCGGGCACCTTGGCTCCCACCCGTGACCAGGAGCGTCGGGGCATCCTGCTGGAGGCCGAAGTGCTCGCGCGCCAGCGCCCGCAGCTCAGCCCGGTCAAGAGTCGAGATGGCGCGCCGGATCGGAAGCCCGATGAAACGACCGTTGGGCAGCTTCGTGTTGGGGAACGACGTGGCCACCAGGTCGGTGCACAACCGGGCCCCGAACCGGTTGGCGATGCCCGGCAACGCGTTTCCCTCATGGATGACGAGGGGCAGCTTCTTTCTGCGTGCGACGACGTACGCTGGCATACACACATACCCCCCGAACCCGACGATGACATCTGGTTCGACGCGTTCGACGATGGCACGGGTCGCAGAGACGGCACCGCGCAGCCGCCCCGGCACGCGCGC
>JALZKQ010000019.1 GCA_030859165.1 Actinomycetota bacterium | reverse complement strand
ACACGACGAAGCTGTGGTGCGGGACTCCACCGGCGATCACGCCGTCGACGAGATGGGAGAACATCGGCCCCGCCCGGTGCCGGAAGCGTTCCTCCATCGACCCGCCGATGGCCGTGGTCCCGATCCGATCCAGCAGCGGGTTGCCCACCCAGTAGGCCTCGACCACTCGCCGGTCCAGCGGGTCCGAGCACCCCGTCGCCCCGGCGATCAGCTCCAGGTACGGCCACGCCCCGGCGAACTCGCGGGCCTGCGCCCTGAGTCCACCGTCGACGGTCCCGGAGACGCCGTACTCGAAGAACGCCGTGCTGTCCGCCGGACCGCAGTATCCGTGGCTGTTGGGTGGAAACGCGTACTGCACGAACAGCAGCGGACCGGAGGTCTGCCCGTTCGCGGATGGTGGGCGCACCGCATCGGTGCCCACGGCCCGGCGCGGTTCGGTCTGCATCGCGATCACGTCCCGACGGTTTGGCGACGGGTCGACCCTACCCCTGGGGGGCGCGGTAGCCGGAGGTCATTGCGCGCCCGGACACGATTCCGCCGACGGGCGAGCGCAGCTTCGGTGGGAGCAGTGCCGTGCACTCCGCGCCGGCGCAGTTCATGAGTCGTTGCAGCTCTGCCGCCAGCAGCTTGCGTTGTCTGGTGTGCCTGGACAGCTTGACGACGTTGCGCAGCTGACGCGGGTCGACGCTCATGTCGTACATCTCCTTCTCGCCGGTCTTGTGCTCGACGTAGAGCCACCTGTCGGTGCGCAGCCCGTTGATGGCGCGCATCTCCCTGGGGGCCCTCGCCACGTCCTCGTCGTCGAAGGCGGCGGCGTTCTCCTCGCTGGCGAGCAGAGCACGCGGGCCGGACTCGGTGAGGATCCCGCGGTTCCAGGCGCGGTGGCGGTTGAGCGTGTCGCGCATGACGCGGCCGTCGGGCACGGTGCCGGGCCGGACTCCCGCGGCGTCGGCGAAGGTGGGGGCGAGGTCGACGGTGGAGATGGGCGCCTTGCGGACTTCGCCCGCAGGGATGCCCGGACCCCGGATGAGCAGCGGGACACGCAGGGACGGCTCGTACGGCAGGATCTTGCCCTGCCGGATCCGGTGCTCGCCGGCGAAGTAGCCGTTGTCGGCGGTGAACGCGATGATCGTGTTGCTCAGCTCGCCGTTGCGGCGCAGCCTGTCCACGATGCGTTCGACCTGCTGGTCGAGCACGTACACAGCCTCGGCGCGCTGGCGCGACGCCTTGGTCATGGCGCGGCGCTCGGCCTCGTTGATCGGCACCAACGCCCGGATGAAGGCGGGCTTGCCGGTCACCGGCGCGTCGGGGTCGCCGACGAGCCCGGGCGGCTTGGTGATCACCCGGTCGAACCTGCCCTTGACCCAGTTCGGCCGGGCGGTCGTCGTGATCCGGGTCCGCTCACCGTCGTCGCGCCGGACCGGTCGCGGGTCGTCTGCTTCGCGCGGCCTGCCGAAGTGGGGGGCGACGAACGACGCGTACAGGAAGAACGGCGCCCCCGTGCTCGCGAAGTCGTCGATCATCTCGACACTGTGGTCGCCGAGCATGCCCGACTGGTACTGCCCCGGATGCGGGGTGATCGTGCCGTTGACGTTCAACGTGGTGTCGAAGAACTGGTACGTACCGCCGGGCCACGGATGGTCGAGGCCGCCGCGGTCGATCGCACCGCGCCAGTCGGTCCAGCCGGGCGGGACGTACGTGGGGGACGCCGTGCCGTCGGGGGCGTCCTGGTAGCCGTACCCGTTGAGGTACTTGCCGGTGAAGCCGGTCTGGTAGCCCGCTGCGGACAGCCACACCGGCAGCGTGGAGCGGTCGTCGAAGGATGTGAAGCCCCAGGGTTTCGTGTGCGACCACACCTTGTGGTTGTGGGTGTACCTGCCGGTCAGGAACGACGCGCGGGCCGGGCAGCACAACGGGTACGGGGAGAAGGAGTTCGCGAAGGTCACGCCGTGGCCGCCCAGCAGGCGACGCGTCCTGGGCATGTACCGCATGTCGTCGGCGCGCATGTCGTCGGCCATGATCACCACGATGTTGGGGCGTCCGTCCGCGGCCTGCTGGGCTGCGGCGATCCTCTCCGGCACCGCCCGGCCGGCCGGGCCCGCCTGCGCGGGCGGGTGCGTGGCCCCGGCCAGCAGGCCGAGGGCGGCGACCGCTGCAGCGGCGGCGACGAGGCGTTCGTGACGGCGCCTTCGCGACTGGACGAGCATGAGTACTCCTGGCGTCGTGTCAGCGCCATCGAGGCGCCGGATGAGAGCGTTGAGGATTCGGTCATGAGCGAGCGTCGAGATCCTAGATGGCCCGTGCCTGCGCACGCAGCAGATCGACCACCGCAGCGTCGATGCGGTCATCGACCATGCGCATCTCGTAGTTGTGGGTCCCCACCCACTCCTCGAGGTCGCGATGACCACAGCGCGCAGCCAGCATGTCACACTCCGTGCGCAGAGCAGGGCCGAGTGGGACGAGATCGGCTTCGTCGGGCCGCTCGAGGTACAGGTGGTGCAGCCCCATCAGCCGGCCGAGCTCGTCGGTCGGGGCCGGGTGGTCGTCCACCCGCAGGTCGGCGACCACGTCGGACATCTCCATGAAGCCGCCCTTGTCGCGCACCACCAGCACGGCGGCGGACTGGCGTCCGCGGGCGTCACCCCCGGCGAGGTCACCGGCGCTCAGCGCCGCCACCAGCCGGTCGCCCAGGTGCGGGCGCGACGCGCTGCTGCGCCACGACGCCAGCATCTGCTCGACCACCTCGGCGCCGATGAGGCAGTTGCCCTGGACGCTCACGCCCTGCTCGGTCCGGTGACCGGCCCATCCGATGCAGTCGCCACCGGTGTGCGCGGCGGCCTCCCCGTGGCGGTCGACGACGCCGAGCTGGCGGTGCGACGCTCGGTCGTCGGCGTCGACGAGGCGTCGCACGCTCTCGTGGGCGCCCGCCCCGTCGGCCAGTAGGGCCAGTCCCCGGGGCCGGTAGGTGAGGTTGACGTCGGCCTGGGTCGCCAGCGCTCCCGCGCTCGGCGAGGCCGCCGGCACGAAGGCACCCACGGACAGGAACTTCGAGGCGACGGCCACACCCCAGGTCAGGCCGTCGGCGCTGCGCGCCACGATCGAGAACGTCACCGGTTCACCGTAGACGCCCCGGTGCCTGCCGTCCTGTCCAGTGGCCGAGCCGATCGGTGCCGGACGGCACCGGGATGAGTAGGTTGTTCGACGACGGGCGGCACGTCGCCACAGCTGAGGTACCGAATCTGCGAGGAGATCCGTGTGCGAGTAGGTGTGCTCACCGGCGGTGGTGACTGTCCCGGTCTGAACGCCGTCATCCGAGCCGTCGTGCGCAAGGGCGTGACCAGCTACGGCATGCAGTTCGTCGGCTTTCGCGACGGCTGGCGTGGTCCGCTGGAGAACCAGACGATGGAGCTCGGCATCCCGCAGGTGCGCGGCATCCTGCCCCGAGGCGGGACGATCCTCGGGTCCTCGCGCACGAACCCGTTCGGCATCGAGGACGGCGTGGAGCGGATCACCAGCAACCTCGCCTCCGCCGGGGTCGAGGCCCTCGTCGCGATCGGCGGCGAGGACACGCTGGGTGTCGCGACCCGCCTCGCCGAGCTCGGGGTCGATGTCGTCGGTGTCCCCAAGACGATCGACAACGACCTCTCCGGGACCGACTTCACCTTCGGCTTCGACACGGCGGTGAACATCGCGAGCGAGGCGATCGACCGCCTGCACACCACGGCGGAGTCCCACCACCGGGTCCTCGTGGTCGAGGTCATGGGACGTCATGCCGGGTGGATCGCCCTGCACAGCGGGATGTCCGGCGGCGCCAACATCATCCTGATCCCCGAGCAGCCGTTCGACATCGACAAGGTCTGCGCCCAGGTCGAGAGCCGTTTCGCGACCCGGTTCGCACCCATCGTCGTCGTGTCCGAGGGTGCCGTGCCGGTCGAGGGCACGATGTCCCTGACCAGCGGCGAGGTCGACGCCTTCGGGCACGTGCGCCTCGGCGGCATCGGGGACCTCCTGGCCAAGGAGATCGAGCAGCGCACCGGCAAGGAGTCCCGCGCCGTCGTGCTCGGCCACATCCAGCGTGGTGGCACGCCGACCGCCTTCGACCGCTGGCTTGCCACGCGGTTCGGCCTGCACGCGATCACCGCCGTGCACGAGGGCGACTTCGGCACCATGGTCGCCCTGCAGGGCACCGACATCGTCCGCGTACCGCTCGCCGAGGGCACCGGCACGCTCAAGACGGTCTCACCCGAGCAGTACGACGAGGTGAGCGTCCTGCTGGGGTAGCCCTGTTCGCGTCGCCGTCGGCCTGGCCCCGAGATCCGAGTTCCTGGCCACCACACCTGCCAGGCATGACCAGCTGCTCGGATCTCGACGCGGCTGCCGTAGCCGGACGGGGACGGGAGTCAGCCGGTGAGGAGCTGACTCGCGCCCCTCAACGTCTCGAAGACGCCGTAGGCCAGCGGGACGCCGACCAGCGCCCAGGTGAAGGCGAGCCGGCCGGTGCTGACGGCGTCGGTGTCGTCGGTGGAGGAGGAGTGCTGCTGGTGGCTCATCGCGCGGCCGCCCTGTCGGTCTCGGTGGTGGCCTCGTGGAACCGTTCGTCGACCTGGCTCACGAGCAGGTTGGCGAGGAATCCGATCGCGAGCACGCCGACCATGGTGAACAGGGCCGGCTGGTAGGCCGACGAGGTGAGAGTGCCCGGTTCGCCGCCGGCGAAGTCCAGGAACCCGTTGACGATGAGCGGGCCTGCGATGCCGGCGGCCGACCACGCGGTCAGCAGCCGCCCGTGGATCGCGCCGACCTCGTAGGTACCGAACAGGTCGCGCAGGTAGGCGGGCACGGTCGCGAAGCCGCCACCGTAGAAGCTGATGATGATCGCCGCCAGCACCACGAACAGCGCGACCGACGACGAGCCGACCGACGCGAGCAGCAGGTACAGCACCATGCCGACGCCGAGGTAGGCCATGTAGATCGGCTTGCGACCGATGACGTCGGACGTCGAGGACCACACGAACCGGCCGGCCATGTTGAAGATCGACAGCAGCCCGACGAATCCGGCCGAGGCGGCGGCGGTGACCGCCGAGCTGCCGTTGTCGCGGAAGAAGTCGGTGATCATCGGCCCGGCCTGCTCCAGGATGCCGATACCGGCGGTGACGTTGCAGAACAGCACGGTCCACAACAGCCAGAACTGGCGCGTACGGATCGCGTTGTTGGCCGAGACGTTGGCCGAGGTGACCATCGACCTCGCCCGGGCCGCGGACGGGTCGAACCCCTCGGGCTTCCAGCCGTCGGCAGGCACCCGGATGGTGAAGGCGCCGAACATCATGAATGCGAGGTAGACGAGCCCGAGCGTCACGAACAGGGCCGCGACGGCGTTGCCGCCCTCGAAGCGCGAGCCGTAGAACTCCAGCAGGTTGGCCGACACCGGGCTCGCGATGAGCGCGCCGCCACCGAAGCCCATGATCGCCATGCCGGTCGCGAGGCCCGGCCGGTCGGGGAACCACTTGATCAGCGTGGAGACCGGCGAGATGTAGCCGATGCCCAGGCCGATGCCGCCGATGAACCCGTAGCCGAGGTAGACCAACCACAGCTGGTCGGTCGCGATGCCGAGCGCACCGACCATGAAGCCCGAGGACCAGAAGCAGGCCGCGGCGAACATCGCCTGGCGCGGACCCCCGTGGTCGACCCACTTGCCCGCGATCGCCGCCGACAGCCCCAGCATGACGATCGCGATCGAGAAGATCACGCCGATCGCGGTCAGGCTGGAGTCGAAGTGCTCGACCAGGTCGGTCTTGTAGACGCTCGTCGCGTACGCCTGGCCGATGCACAGGTGCACGGCCAGCGCCGCCGGCGGGATCAGCCAGCGGTTGAAGCCGGGGCCGGCGATGGTGCGTTCACGAGCCAGGAACGTGGGCGTCTTCGTCGCAGCGGAAGCAGTCACCCGCATCAGCATGCAGCAGCGTGCGAATCGCGCAACCCGGAAGGCAGTCACGAGCGGTACGAGTGGTCGGTGCCGCGCGGTGAGCGGCATGCGGGACGGCTCGCGGCCGCGCGTACGCTGGTCTGGTGATGATTCCCTCCCTGGACGAGCTGCGTGCACTCGCGCCGGCCCAGCAGCCCACCTGGCCGGACGAGGCCGAGCGGGACCGCGTGGTGGCCAGGCTGCGGCGTCAGCCGCCGCTGGTCTTCGCGGGGGAGTGCGACCGCCTGCGCGACCAGCTCGCCGAGGTCGCCGCCGGCCGGTCGTTCCTGCTGCAGGGAGGTGACTGCGCCGAGACGTTCGACGGAGTCAGCGCGGACAACGTCCGCAACAAGCTTCAGGTGCTGCTGTCGATGGCGGTCGTGCTGACGTACGCCGCCAGCGTGCCGGTGGTGAAGCTCGGCCGGATCGCGGGACAGTACGCAAAGCCGCGCTCGTCCGATTCGGAGACGCGTGACGGGGTGACGTTGCCGGCCTACCGCGGCGACGCCGTCAACGGGTTCGCGTTCGACGAGCAGACCCGTCGTCCGGACCCGCAGCGGCTGCTCGACGTCTACAACGCCTCCGCCGCCACGCTCAACCTGGCCCGCGCGTTCGTGACCGGCGGCTACGCCGACCTGCGCCAGGTGCACACCTGGAACACCGACTTCGTCCGGACCAGCCCGGTGGGGGCCCGCTACGAGGCGCTCGGTGCCGAGATCGACCGGGCGCTGGCGTTCATGGACGCCTGTGGGATCAACCCCGACCAGCTCGGCACCGTCGACTTCTTCGCCTCCCACGAGGCGCTGATCTGCGACTACGAGCAGCCGATGACGCGGATCGACTCGCGGACCGACTTGCCGTACGACGTCTCGGGGCACTTCCTGTGGATCGGTGAGCGCACCCGCCAGCTCGACGGCGCGCACGTCGAGCTGTTGTCGCGGGTCCGCAACCCGATCGGCGTGAAGCTCGGCCCCAGCACCACGCCGGACGACGCCATCGCGCTCGCCGAGCGTCTCGACCCCGAACGCGAGCCGGGCCGGCTGACCTTCATCACCCGGGTCGGCTCGCAGCGGGTCCGCGACGTGCTGCCCGAGCTGATCGACAAGGTCAGCGCCGCCGGCGTGCAGGTCGCCTGGGTGTGCGACCCCATGCACGGCAACACCTTCGAGACCTCCAACGGCTACAAGACACGCGAGTTCGACTCGATCATCGACGAGGTGCAAGGTTTCTTCGAGGTGCACCGCGGCCTCGGCACCTGGCCGGGCGGGCTGCACGTCGAGCTCACCGGCGACGACGTCACCGAGTGCATCGGCGGCGGCGGGCAGCTGTCCGCGCTGGACCTGGTGAGCCGCTACGACTCCGTGTGCGACCCACGACTGAACCGGGCCCAGTCGCTGGAGCTGGCGTTCCTCGTGGCGCAGATGCTGCGCGCCGCCTGACCCGCACGACGTCCAGACACGCCCGGCGCCGTCCGCCGGCCGGGCGCCTGCGTACGCTCGCCCGCGTGATCGACCTGCGCAGCGACACCGTGACCGAGCCGACAGCGGCGATGCGAGCCGCCATGGCCGCCGCCGAGGTTGGCGACGACGTCTACGCCGAGGACCCGACGGTCAACGCGCTGGAGGAGCGGGTCGCCGACCTGTTCGGCCACCAGGCGGCGCTGTTCTGTGTCACCGGGTCGCTGGCCAACCTGCTCGCCGTGCGCTCGGTCGTACCAGCCGGGCACGAGCTGCTGTGCGAGTCGCAGGCCCACGTCACCCGGGCCGAGCTCGGCGCGCACGCGACCCTTTTCGGCGTCACCACGCGGAACTGGTCGCATCCTCGTGGGTTGCTCGACCTGGCGCAGGTCGAGCAGCTCGTCGCCCCGGACCTCGGGCCGTACCTCGTACGCACGAGCGCGGTGTCGGTGGAGAACAGCCACAACTTCGGCGGCGGAGCCGTCACGTCGCTGGGCGACCTGCAGCGGCTGCGTGCGTTCGCCGACGAGCGCGCTCTCGCGGTGCACCTGGACGGCGCCCGGCTGTGGAACGCGTCGGTGGCCACCGGGACGCCGTTGCGTGCGTACGGTGCGGTGGCCGACGTGCTGGCGGTCAGCCTGAGCAAGGGCCTCGGGGCGCCGGTCGGCTCGCTCGTGCTCGGGTCGGCCGACGTCGTCGCCGACGCCCGGGTGTGGCGCAAGCGCCTCGGTGGTGGGTGGCGTCAGGCCGGCGTGCTCGCCGCGGCCGGTCTGCACGCGCTGGAGCACCACGTCGATCGGCTGGCGGAGGACCATGTGCACGCTCGGGTGCTGGCGCAGGCCTGCGGGGTCAACCCCGAGTCGGTCGACACCAACATCGTCGTGGTCCCGTGCGCCGACGCCCACGAGGTGGTTGCGCGGGCGCAGGCGGGCGGGGTGCGGGTCGGCGCGGTCGGGTCGAAGGTGCTGCGCCTGGTCACCCACCTCGGCGTGTCCGGCGACGACATCCGCCGGGCCGCCGCCGTGCTGCCCCCCCTCCTACGCTGACCCACCCCGCTGGCGGTAGCCGAATGGCGCGACACGCCCGCGTGTCCCCGCGATCTGCCTACCCCCAGCGGGATGGGACGTCAGGCGTCGCCGAGGTGGAACTGCGCGCCCTGAACCTCCCCGTTGCGGTGGTTCGGGCCGGTGCACGGCGTCGACCGCGGCGAGGAACGTCTCGCCCCGCCCATGTCCTCATGGCCGTAAGGGAGGACTCGACTCCGACGCCCTCGGCCAGAGTTTCGCGGCGCGACCTCAGCGTTTCGACTCGCTCAGACCAGCGTCAGCGTGATCGTCGAGCCGTACGGTGCGGTGTCGCCAGGAGGGACACTCTGCTCCAACACGTAACCGAGGCCGAGGTACTGGTCGCTGTCCTGCGTCTGCACCACGAAGCCGAGCGCCTCGAGCTCGTCGGTGGCACTGTCCACCCCCGAAGCGATGACGTCGGGCACCTCGACGGTCTCGGGCCCCAAGGACACGACGATCGAGACCTCGTCGTTCTTGAACCCCGTACCGCCACCCGGGTCCTGCGAGACCACCCGTCCGAGCGGGACGGTGTCGTCGTACGCCTCGTCGACGAGAACGTCGAGCCTCGCCTCGCCGAGGAGTCGCTCTGCCGCGGCGCGGGTGCGTCCGGTCGTGTCGGGGATGTCGATCGGCAACCGTCCCTTGCTGACCGTCAGCCCGATCTCGACGTCTGGCCCCACCATGCGGCCCGAGGTGACGTCGATGTCCATCACCACGCCGGCGTCGTAGCGGCCGTTGAACCTCTCGATCGGCTCGGCGGACGTCAGGTTGGCGGCACGGATCTCCGCCTCGGCCTCGGCGAGCGGGAGACCGACGACATCGGGGACGCGGGAGCGCTCCTTGCCGAGGCTGACGGCGACCTCGATGCTGCCGCCCTCGAGCACCGAGCCGCCCGCCTCGGGACTCGAGGAGATCACGTGGTCCGGCGCAACCGCCTCGTCGAACCGCTCGTAGGCCACCGTGACGCTCAGCCCGGCGTCCGCTGCGGCGGCTTTCGCCTCGGTGAGGCTGAGGCCGGTCACCTGCGGGACGTCGGTGTAGCGGCCGACTCCGAGCTGCCAGCCGGCGACCGCTGCGCCCGCGGCCAGCAGGAGCACGAGCACCAGCAGCAGCACGCCCCGACGGCCGCGGGCGGGCGCCTTGGACGGCCGGGTCGAGGGGCCGGGTCGCGGGACCGGGGGGCCGCTGCCTGTCATCGCGGTCACGGCGGTGTGCTCGCCAGGATGCGCGGCCCGGTCGTCGGTGGCCTGCTGGTCCTCGAACACCAGGATGTCCCAGGGCTCCGCGACCGTGGGCTCGTCCCGGCTTGAGGCGGTGGGGGAGAGGTCGGCAACCAGCTCAGGGTCTTCGGCGACGCCTTGAGCGAGAGCGATCGCCACCCGCCTGGTCTGTTGCAGCATCAGCTTGGCGTCGGTGGGACGCAGGTCGCGGTCGCGGGCGGTCGCCCGGGCGACCAGGGCGTCGAGGTAGGCGGGGATGCCGGGCTGCAGCGACGACGCAGCAGGCACGTCCTCGTGCACGTGCTTGTAGGCGACCTGGATCGGGGTCTCCGCCTCGTGCGGCTTGCGGCCGGTGAGCAGCTCGAAGAGCAGCACTCCGCAGGCGTACACGTCCGAGCGCGCATCGGTGCCCTGGTGCAGCACCAGCTCCGGCGCGACGTAGGAGACGGTGCCGATGAGCACACCGGCCGTGGCCGTGGCCGCGGTCGTGGAGGTGACCGCGCGGGCGAGCCCGAAGTCGGCGACCTTGACCTGGCCGGTCGGGGCGATCAGGACGTTCTCCGGCTTGACGTCGCGGTGCACGAGCCCGGCCTGGTGCGCGGCTCCGAGGGCCTGCAGCACCTGTTCCATGACGGCGAGCGCCCGGGCCGGAGGCAGCGGCGCCTCCTTGCGGATGACGTCGCGCAGCGTCGCACCCGGGACGTACTCCATCACGAGGTAGACGGTGCCCTCGTCCTCACCCTGGTCGAAGACCGCCACGACGCCTGGATGGTTCAACCGCGCCGACGCCCGCGCCTCGCGAACGAACCGGTCGGCGAAGTCCTCGTCGGCGCCGAGGCCCTCGTGCATGACCTTGACGGCGACCTGACGGTCCAGTCGTGTGTCGACGGCGGTGTACACAGTCGCCATGCCACCGCGGGCGATGCGTTCGTCGATGCGGTAGCGACCGTCGAGCATCCGCCCGATCATCGATGCACCGCCTTGGACCGACACCGCCGCTCCCGATCCGAGTCATCCGGCGCGCCCGACGGTGCGCGGAACAGTGCCCGCGGCCTGCGGGATCTGTACTCGGGAGTCTAGGTCGACCGCGACTCCGATCCCGCGAGGCACGCAGGACGGGCCTCGTGCCAGGCTGGGGCAGGTGAGCGACCAGCATCCCTGTGCCGACCCCGGATACAGCGCCCCGTCCGAAGATGCGGCAGCGAACGTCGAGCGGGGCATCGACGAACCACTCGCGACGCTCGTCACCGACTGGCTGACCCTGCAGGAGGCCGCCGAGCAGCTCGGGACCAGCGTCTCCCGGCTCAAGGTCCGCGCCCGCGACCACGAGCTCGCCGTTGCCGGCGCTCGTGGAGGATGGCTGCCCGCGCTGTTCATCGACGAGACCGGAGTCGTCAAGGGGCTGCCCGGCACGCTGACGCTGCTGTTCGACGCCGGGTACGACCCGCCCGAGTCGATCCGGTGGCTCTACACCGCGGACGACTCGCTGCCCGGGCGCCCGATCGACGCCTTGTGCGAGAACCGCGGCGCCGAGGTGCGCCGCCGGGCTCAGGCGCTCGGGTTCTAGTGGTGTGTGTCTCGTCAGTGATGGAGCACGTGGGCGAGGGGCGACTTGTCCGCGTCGGGTCCGCACTCGGTGGCGCCGCCACCTGGCTCGGCCTTGAGGCGCCTCATGGCCAGCTCCAGCACGTCCCCGCGGCTGCGGGCGCCGTGATCGGCGGCCATGTAGTGGTTGCCGATCCACAGCGAGAAGGCGAGCATGCAGCGGGCGTCGGCGTGGAGCGTCATCGCTGTCTCACCGCCTGGTCGGTGCGGCCGGTCTACCGGCTGCTCATCTCGCCCATTGCGTTCCTCAGCGCTCGCGGCGGCCGGCGCGGTCGGGCCCAGCCTGGCGCGGACGAGTCGCCCGCGCGTAGTCAGTCGATGAACGAGACACGACTAGGACGTCCGGCGGATCGAGCGCTGGACGAGCCGGGTGAGCGAGGCGCGTGCCGCGTCGTCGACCGGGGCGATCGCCAGCGCGGCCATCGCCGCCGCCCAGAGCGCGTCGATCTGGGCCTCCACGGCGTCGAGCGCGCCCGTAGCACGGATGACCGCGCGCAGCTGCTCGACCTGCTCGTCGCGCAACCCCCGGTCGCCGACCAGGGTGTCCAGCAGGCTCCGTCCGGCCTCGTCGGCGCCGGCATAGGCATGGGCGAGGAGCGCTGTGCGCTTGCCCTCGCGCAGGTCGTCGCCGGCCGGTTTGCCGGTGACCGACGCATCACCGAAGACCCCGAGCACGTCGTCACGCAGCTGGAAGGCCTCGCCGGCGGGCAACCCGACGGCCGTGAGGGCCTCCACCAGCGCCCGGTCCGCGCCGGCGAGGACGGCACCGAGATGCAACGGGCGCTCGACGGTGTACTTGGCGGCCTTGAACCGGACCACGGTCATCGCGACCTCCAGGGAGGTCTCGCCCGCGGCCTGCGCGGCCACGTCGAGGAACTGACCGGCCACGACCTCGCTCCGGCAGGCGTCGAGGTAGGGCAGCGCGGCGCTGACCCGCTCGGCAGGCAGCCCGCAGGAACGGAACATCTCGTCGGTCCACGACAGCATCAGGTCGCCGACCAAGATGGCGACGCCGGTGCCGTACCCCTTCTCGTCGCCGGGCCAGCCGGCTCGCCGGTGCTCGGCCTCGAACGCGCGGTGGACCGAGGGCCGGCCGCGTCGGGTGTCGGAGGCATCGATCAGGTCGTCGTGCACGAGGGCGCAGGCTTGCAGCCACTCCAGCGCCGCCGCAGCGACGGTGATGCGCTCGTCGCCGGGGTCCCCGCCGGCGGCTCGCCACCCCTGCACGCAGTACGCCGCGCGCAGCCGCTTGCCGCCCGTGGCCGAGGCCAGTGCTGCGTCGATCATGGTGTCGACCCGTGGCCCGGCCGCGGCCAGTCGCCGTCGCTGGTTCGCGGCGAACGCGTCGAGGTGAGCCTGGACCCGTACCGAAAGGTCTGGCTGCGGCACCGCGGACATGACCGCGACCCTAGCCGTCGCACCGCTGCATCCCTCGCCGCCGAAGTTCGGCCGCTGTCTACGATGGCGGACATGTCCCTGCGCGCCGGCCCGCCTGTCGACGTCGCTGCGCCGAGCCTCGCGGAGCGCATCGTCGGGGACGGTCCGTCCTTCTCCTTCGAGTTCTTCCCGCCCAAGGACGATGCCGGTGAGCGCCAGCTGTGGCAGACCATCCGCGAGCTCGAGGCGCTGTCCCCGACCTTCGTGTCGGTCACGTACGGCGCCGGCGGCAGCACCCGCGACCGTACGATCCGGGTGACCGAGCGGATCGCGTCGGACACCACCCTGGAACCTGTCGCCCACCTCACCTGCGTGGGCCACACCCGTGAGGAGCTGCGCGCGATCGTCGGCGAGCTGGCCGCGGCAGGCGTACGCAACATGCTGGCGCTGCGCGGCGACCCGCCCGGTGGCCCGGGCCGGCCGTGGGTCCCGCATCCCGGCGGGCTCGACCACGCCGTGCAGCTGGTGGAGCTGGTCCGCCGGCTGGGGGACTTCACGGTCGGTGTGGCTGCCTTCCCGGAGACGCACCCCGAGGCCGCAGACGCACAGGCCGATGCCCGCGTGCTGGCCGCGAAGGCCGAGGCGGGGGCGGCATTCGCGGTGACGCAGCTGTTCTTCCGGGCGGCGGACTACTTCTCGCTGGTCGAGCGCGCCCGCGGGTACGGGTGCGACATCCCCGTGCTCCCGGGGATCATGCCGATCACCAACCTGGCCCAGGTCGCGCGCTTCGCCGAGCTGTCCGGTGCGCTCGTACCCGACGACGTCGTGTCCGAACTGCAGCGCTACGCCGACGACCCCGTCTCGGTCCGCGCGGCCGGCATCGAGATCGCGACCCGCTTGTGTGACCAGCTGCTGGACCAGGGTGCACCCGGATTGCACTACTACACGCTCAACCGCTCCACCGCGACCCGTCAGATCCACACCGATCTGCGGGCCCGCATCGGCTGAACGGCTGATCTTCTCGCGGGACCGCGCGTCACGGCGTATCACGCGGGGGGCCGGTGCCATCCTCGATGCATGAGCAACCGGCAACGCATCGAGCGCAACCTCCTCAGCGCCGTGGCGCTGGGGTGCGGTGCGATCTGCGTCGCTGCTGCTGTCGCCCTGGGGACCGGCGCCGTGGCGGGGGTCCAGGACGCGCTGCTGGTGATCGTCTGGGTGAGCGGCATCGTCGGCCTGGCCACGTCGGTCGCTGCCTGTCGCGTCGAGGACGACTCGACGGAGGACCCGGCGTACTTCGCGTCGATCGTGCGCGGGCTGCGCAAGGAGTGGCAGCGGGGCTGAGCCGGCCAAGGCGTCATCAGGCGACCTCAGCGGCGTCGGAACCCGCCGCGTCGACCGGCGCGGGCAGCCATCGTCGTACCAGCGCGGCGACCATGGCCATCGCGAAGCTCAGGGCCACCAGGAGGGTCGTGACCGTGAACCAGGCGGTGCCGACGGCGAAGACGGCGAACACCGTGACAGCGAGCGACTCGCTGAGGACGCCGGACAACGAGGTGACGGTGGAGCGGGCCGGGCCGGTGATCGCGTCCTGCACGCGTGCCTCGATGACGATCAGCGTGTTGATGGCCAGGCCGTAGCCGGTGCCGATGGCCAGGAAGCCGATCCACTGGCCCTCGCTCGCACCGACGGCGATCAGGACGGCCGCGGTGGCGAGCATCCACCCGATGGCCCGGCTGGTGAAGCGTGCGGTGCGGCCGGCCAGGGCGGCGCCGATCATCTGGCCGCCGCTCACCAGCCCGACCAGAAGCGGCACGGTCTGGGTCGCGGCACCGTGCTCGCGAGCGACGAACGTGAAGTACTCGTCGAACGCCAGCACGCCGCCCAGTAGCGAGGCGATCAGCACCAGGTGGCGCAACGGGCGATGCGCTGCGACCTCGTGCACGCCCGAGCGCAGCATCGCCGTGTAGCGGTGGGCGAACCCCGCGTGGACCACCGGCACGGCCTCGACCGTCTCGTCCGCCTCGGCCACCGGCGGCGCTCCCGGCAGACAGAGCGCGAGCAGCGCCTGCAGCACCGCCAGCCCGACACTGGCCCACCCCACGAGTGCGTAACCGCCGAGCGCGAACAGGGGCGCGGCGAGCAGGGTGCCGAGCGTCTCGGCGACCATGGCCAGCGAGTTCGCCCAGCCCATCAGCCGGGGGTACGACTCGGTCGCCCGCTGGGCGGCCAGCTGGTCGTACAACAGTGCCTCGAAGGTGCCGGACATCAGGGAGCCGCTGACGCCCCACAGGACGAACCCGGCCGCGAAGGCGGAGTACGACGGGACAGCCGTCCACAGGGAGAAGCCGACGGCGTAGAGCACCGAACTCAGAACCAGGAGGCCGCGGCGCGAGACGGCGTCGGCCAGCGCACCGGAGGGTAGCTCCGTCACGAAGGCGGTGAGCGACCAGATGACCAGCAGCGACGAGATCTGGCCCATGGACAGGCCATGGTCCTGGAACAACAGCGAGTAGACCGCGTACAACGGGATCAGGTCGCGGACAGCGAAGTAGCCGAGGGCGCGACCGACGAGGGTCCGTGACGGGCGAGTCATCCTCGCCACCCCACGGCATCAGCGCAGGGTCAAGTCAAGGTTGGGCCGCGGTGTAGCGCATCGCCAGAGCGTGGCACCGGGCACCGCCGGGCGTCAACGGGTCTTCCTGGGTACGCCGTCAGGCCCGGCCGACTGCCTCCGCCACCTGAGCTGCGGCCAGGCCCGCCGCCACGAGTCCGGGGCCGGGGTGCACGTCGGCGCCGATACGGAACAGGCCGCGCAGCGGGGTCGCCGGTACGGGGCGGCGCAGCCCAGAGCGGTAGCTCCTCCAGGCCATGCCGGCCTCGGACCCCCCGCGGGCGTCGAGGACCCGCGGTGGCAGCCGCGTCGACGTGGCCACCACCGCCGCACGGACGTCGATCCCGCGGCGAGCCATCGTGATCAGCACGTCCTCGCTTGCGGCCCGGTGCACGACCGTCCACGCCCGGTGTCCTGCGGGTGCCCGGCCACCGGTGCGGAGGAGCAGCGGGGGCTCGCCGTGCAGGAACACCTCGGCCGGCAGGTCGGGCAGGTCGGTGCCGGCCAGGCCGAGGTACGTGTGCCCGGCGGGGACGGCCGCGCGCTGTTCCGGCTCGCTGCTCCTCAGCCGCTGCGGCCGCCCGGGTGCGGTCCACACGACGATGTCGGCCGGAGCCTGTTCGCCGCCGGCCAGCACCACCCCGTCGGCCCGGCTGCCCGTAAGGGACACGTCCAGGACCGGTGAACAGAGACGCACCTCGACCCGCCGGGTGCTCAGCCGGGCGCCCAGCGCGTCGACGAGGTGTGCCATCCCCCCGACCGGCTGCCAGCGGCCGAAGGCGCGTTCGACGTGCTCGACCACCGTGCAGAATCCCGGGATGCGGCGCGGATCCTGGCCGGCGAGACGGTGCCGGTCGACCAGCACGGCTCGCAGCCGCTCGTCGCGGGACAGCCGGTTGGCGGTCCGCCGCAGCGACCGACGGGGCTGCAGGGTGCGCCATGCGTCGCGGTCGAAGGCGGAGCGCCCGGCGAACGGCACGTCGAGCGTCCGGCGCCGTAGCACCTCCCAGACGTCCCCGAGCCCGTCGAGGTGCGACGTCCAGGCCGCAGCCGCCCGCCCGCCCATTAGGCCGGCAAGCGCCTCGGCCTGATCGGCTCGCGAGCCGAACGGGAGATCCAGCACCTCACGATCGGTGAAGACGTGCCGTCGGCCGGGCACGCAGAAGGTCAGCTCCAGCTCGGCCTCGAGCGGACGCCCGGTCTTGCGAAACAGGTCACGCAGCACGGCCGGCAGGGTGAGGGTCGAGGCGTGCCGCTCCCAGGCGAAGCCGTCGTGCGTCACTGGTGCGATGCTGCCGCCGAGACGGGCCTGCGACTCGTGCAGCGTGACGGCGTGTCCCAGCTTGGCCAGCCGGGCGGCGACGGCCATGCCGGCGAAACCGCCACCGACGACCACGACACGCGCGCCGCCCGAGCCACGTCCAGCCACGGCGCCAGGCTAGCCCGGTGATGGTGGGCAAGGTGATCCCCCGCGCCTGGGGTCGGCACCGCGACCTCCTCGCTCACGCCTGCTCGGCTCTCATGCTCGTCTCATCTGTCGTCGCTAGCGTGGCGTCATGTCGCCCACCGCGCGCTCTCACGGTGGGTCCGGGGTCGTGTCCGAGACCGATCTGCTGCCGCGTTGTCGTGCTGGCGACCCGGATGCTTGGCGCGCGCTGGTCAGCGCGTACGAACGTCTCGTGTACTCCGTTCCCCGGAGCTACGGACTGGGCCGGGAGGACGCCGAGGACGCCACCCAGGCCACATTCGCGCTGCTGCTTACCGGTCTTGCCACCTTGCGCGACGACGACGCGCTGGTGCCCTGGCTGGGTACGGTTGCTCGACGCCAGACCTGGCGAGTGATCGATCGTCGCCGACGAGACCAGGAGATGCTCGCCCGCACACCGCTGGATCACGGTGACGACGACCTAGCCGACCTCGTGCCCGACCCGGTCGACGCCTACGAGGAGTGGACCCAGCGGTCCTGGCTGCACGCCGGGCTGGCCAAGCTCGATCCGTCCTGCCGCCGGCTGCTCGTGGCGCTGTACCTGGACTCCGACGACTCGTCGTACCGGGCGGTGGCGACCCGGTTCGGCAAGGCGGTCGGCACCATCGGTCCGGCTCGCAGTCGCTGCCTGCAGCGGCTACGCGCGGCGATGGAGGACGGGTGAGGACGATCGGTGGCAGGTGCATCACTGCGCCGCCCGATCGGCACTGGTCTGATGAGAGGAGTACGCCATGAGCGCACCAGGACCCAGCGCGAGTTTCGGGACCGTCGTGGATTGGTTGGAAGGACGCTTGGACGCCGACGGGTCGGCAGCCGTCGAGCGGCTCGTCCGTGGTGGCGACACGGATGCCTTGGACACCATCGAGTGGTGGCGACGCTTCCACGCGGCCGCGTCGTTGCCGACCGAGCCAGTGCCCGATTCCCTGGCCGTTCGGCTCCGCTCCATGAGCGCCGCCACGCAGGGTGCTGCCGGAGCCGCGAGTCCGTCCTGGCTGGACCGGTTCACCGGGATGGTGCGCGCGTCTCTGAGCTTCGACAGCCTGCATTCCCCTGGCCTGGCGATGGCGCGCTCGTCGTCCGATGCGACCCGGCAGCTGGCCTTCTCCGGTCCAGGGATCGACGTGAGTATCGACATGGCCGAACCGTCAGGCGACCAGTTGACCGCAACGGCCCAGCTGCTCCCCGTCGACGTCGACGCTGACGCCGCCGACGTCATGGTGCAGATCTGGGCCAGGCGCGGACTCGTCGCCGAGCGGCGCTCCGACGCACTCGGTCGGGTTGAGCTGGGAGTGCTCCCCACTGACGTCGTGATAGTCGAGGTCGACCGCGCTGCGACCTGGCCCGCGATCCAGGTCGAGCTCGACCTCCGGCGCTCGGGCTGAGCTCCCGGTGGCAGGAGTAGAGGCGGATGCCCCGCTGACCACTGTGCTCGATGAGGCCGAGCAGCTGATGGACGACGACCCGGTGACCGCCGGCGGCCTGGCCGCCGCGGTACGCGCCCGGGTGTCGTCCGACGCGACGCCGGACGCAACCTTCGCGACGGTGGCAGCACGAGCAGCCCTCCTCGAGGGACAGGCGCTCGCGATCGGGGGGCGACTGGACGACGCGCTACGCGCCGTCGACGCGGCCCGCGACGCCTTCGACGAGGCTGACGAGCCCTGGCTGGCCCTGCGGACGGACTTGGGACGGATGCACATCCTCAACGAGCTGGGCCGTACCGCCGCCGCTGTCCAGGTGGGCAGGCGCCTGCTCCAAGGCATCGACGCGCTCGAAGGCGCTGACGCCCAGACTGGGTCGCTGCCCTTCGCAGTCGACTGGCTACGGGCTTCCTGCCTGGGAAATCTTGGGATCTGTCACACGTTCGCCGGCGACTACGCGGCCGCAACGATGGCGACAGCGGCAGCCGAGCGCCATCTGCTGGCGCTCGGACGGATGGACGAGATCGCGATCCTGCGGCATAACCAGGCGGAGCTGCTGCTCGAGGAGGGACGCGCGGCTCAAGCGCAGGACATGTTCGCCCGTGCCGCGAGCGGCTTCGCCGACGCCGGGTTGGCACTCTTGGAGGCCCGTTGCCTGGCCGACCTCGGCCGGGCCCAGGTGGCGCTGGGAGAGGCCGTACCCGCGCTGGCCGCGTTCGGCCGGGCGGAGCGGTTGTTGGACCGTCTGGGCGCGCAGGCCGAGACCGAGCAGCTGCGACTGCACACAGCACAGGCCTACCTCGCGCTCAACCTCTACGACGAGGCGGCTCTGGTGTACGAGCAGGTCGCCGCCACGGCGGCGGACGCCGGACTCGCCCACTACCACGCCCTTGCGCTGGCCGGGCAGGGCGCGGCCCTGGCGGCCCTGCACCGCTGGGAAGATGCACGCACCTCGCTCGCCTCAGCAGCTCGCCTCTTCGACAGCGTCGGCAACCTGCCGCTCGCCACCGCCGCCCGGGTCGAGCTGGCGGCGGTGCTCGACCACTGCGGTGACCGCGACGGCGGGCTAGGCCTGCTGCGCGAGCTGCGACTGGCCACCGGCGCCCACCAGCACCGGTTGGCACGCGTCTACGTGCTGCTGGGGCTCGCCGACGTCACCAGATCCGACGAGGCGGCGCGCGCGCTGGTCGAGGCGGCCGACCTGGTCGACGAGCTGGCGCTGCCGCCCCTGCGGTTCCGGGTCGACAGCCGGCTCGGCGCTCTGCGGCGTCGCCAGGGCCGACTCGCCGAGGCGCACCAGCTACTGTCCCGGGCCGCCGACGAGGCGGACGAGCAACGCGCACTGCTGCCGTCGCAGCTCACCCGGACCTCCTTCCTGCGGGACAAGTCCCGCACGTTCGACGAACTGGTGGCGCTGCACCTGGACCTCTCGCCACAGGCGCCGGAGCTGGCGTACCTCGCGGCCGAACGGGCCAAGGGCCGCGTCCTGCTGGACCGGCTCACGGGCGGGGCTGGAGCCAACCGGCGGGACCGCGAACCTGGCCGGGCAGAACCATCGCTGGTGGCGGAGCTGAGTGCGGTGTACGACGAGCTGCTCGGCGCCGGGACGACCGGATCGGAGACGACCGGACGCAGGCGCCTCGACGAGCTGCGAAGGCGTGCCGACCAGCTGCAGGCCCGCGTGTCCGTGGCCGGCATCGCGGGGGGCGTCGATCGCGGCGAAGCCCTGGGCACGGCCCCCCTGCTCGGCTACGAGAGCCTCAAGTCACGCCTGGCCGACGGCACCGTCCTGGTGGCCTACCACGTCGTCGGTGACGACGTCATCGGGTTCCTCGGGGCGGGATCTGGTCTGGTCGGGCGGCGCGTCACCACCCTGCGCCGCTTGGCGCCGCTGCTGGCTGCCCTGGAGGAGCACTGGCGACGTTTCCGCGTGGGTGCGGCGTTCGTGCAGCGCCACGCCGCCCGGTTGGCGGTGCTGGTCGAACGGGACCTGAACCTGTTGGCGGGCGAGCTGCTGGGCGATCTGCCGCTGCCTGCCCCGACCGGTGGGACCGATCGGCTCGCGGTGGTGCTGCCTCCGGCGCTGCACGGGGTGCCCTTCCACGCGCTGCCGGTGGGGGACAGGCCGCTGGTTGCCGACTGGGAGGTGGTGACCGGTCCGAGCGGGTCGGTGCTGGGCAGCCTGCCCCCGTGGACATGCGATGCGAGCAGGCCATCGGTTGCGCTCGCAACCACCGACTCGACGATCCCGCACGCCGAAGCGGAGGTACGGGCGCTGAGCACGCTGCTGCCGAACGCGAGGCTCCGGATCGGTTCCGACGCGACCGTTGCCGCGCTGCGCCGTGACAGCGCCCGTGCCGGGATCGTCCACCTCGCCTGCCACGGCATGTTCCGTCCCGACAATGGCGTGTTCTCCGCGCTTCGACTGGCCGACGGCTGGTTCACTGCCGTCGACGCGGTCGCCCTTGACGTCACCGGCGCCCTGGTCACCCTGTCGGCCTGTGAGACCGGCCGCCAGCAGGCGGTCGGGGGGGAGGCCGTAGGCCTGCCCAGGGCGTTCCTCGCCGCCGGCGCGGCGGCGGTGGTCTCCAGCCTCTGGATGGCTGACGACCGGGCGACCAGCGCCCAGATGTGCGACTTCTACGGCCACCTGCGTCAGGGGCTCACGCCTACCGGCGCACTGCGGCAGGCCCAGCTGGACAGCGCCCGCCGCGATCCGCACCCCTACTACTGGGCGCCGTTCACCGTGACCGGCGCCTGCTGAGACAGGAGTCGTCATGTCCTTGCCCACATCGCGCCGCCGCGGACGCACGGTGGCCGTCGCCGTCGCGCTCGGGATGGTGCTGCCGGCCATGGCCGGCACCACCACCACCGCCACCGCCGACGACGGCCCCGCGGAGGACGCTCTGGAGGGAGTGACCGCGGTGGTGGTCAAGCTCGCCGGTAGCCAGACCATCGAGGAGATCAACGCCAGGTACGGGACCACGGTCGTCGACCAGGTGACGCCGATCCGCACCTACCTGCTCGAGCCGCCCCCGACAACCACCCCGACGCGGCTGGTTGAGGACCTGGAGAGCGATCTACAGCTCCAGCTGGAGTGGGTGGAGCCGAACTTCGCCGATGGCCAGCCGGAGGGCAGCCCGACGTACCGGTGGGACAACGGTTCGCCCGTCGTCGTCGGGAGCGACCCAGCGGCGTGGCGCAGCCAGCAGGCCCTGAGCACGATTCGTGGCGCCGAGGCGCACCAGACGACGCGCGGCGAGGGCACGGTCGTCGCCGTGCTCGACACCGGGGTCCACCTCGGCCATCCCGGACTGTCTGACCGCTTCACGACCGACGGCTACGACTTCGTCGACGACGACTTCGTGCCCGAGGAAACCCGCAACGGCGTCGACGACGACGCGGACGGTCGTATCGACGAGGGCTGGGGGCACGGCACCCACGTGGCCGGTGTCGTCTCGGCGGTCGCACCCGACGCCCGCATCATGCCCCTACGCGTGCTCGACGACGAGGGGCTCGGATTCGTCTGGACGACCGCCGAAGCGATCCGATGGGCGAGTGCCCGCGGGGCGGACGTGATCAACCTGAGCCTAGGAACCGCGGCGGACTCCGCGCTGCTGGAGGACGCGGTCGAGGACGCCGAAGAAGACGGCGCCGTCGTGGTGGCCGCCGCGGGCAACGAGAACCGGTCTCAGCCGCAGTGGCCGGCTGCGGACGACGACGCCGTCGGGGTCGGCAGTGTCTCCCCGGCGGATGTGCGCTCGCCGTTCAGCAACCATGGCTCCTGGGTCGATGTCGCTGCGCCCGGGCAGGACATCGTCAGCACGTTCCCCGCCCAGGTGTACGCCCGCTGGGACGGCACGTCGATGGCGACACCGTTCGTGTCGGGTCAGGCAGCGCTGCTGAGGGCCAGGCGACCGGCCGTCGAGGTGGAGCAGCTGATCAGGCGGATCAGGCGCACGGCCGTGCCGGTCGGCGCCGGTCTGGGCGGTGGACGCATCGACCTGGCCGCAAGCCTGCGCGGGTGGTAGGGCGAGGCGACCGACCTCCATCGACCCCTCGGCCAGGGCCCAGCGCTGTCCGGCAGCGCCAACTTGGAAGCCGGATGCATCAACCCGCCTCAGGACGCGCACTGGTCGAGTGGCAGCCAGAACCGGCGGCCAACGGCTCCGACCGAAGGTACTCACATGTCCACGCGCACGCTCGCTCCCCGGATCTCCCGCCTCAGCGTCGATCGCCTGCGCCGGTCCAAGAAGGCGTACACGACCCGGCACATGGACCTGTTCGTAGCCTCTTCCCTGTTGAGCGGCGTCGTCCCCGAGGTGGGGGACCTCGTACTGGCCAGGGTCGACGTCATCGGGCAACACCCCCGCATCGAGCAGCGGGATGGCCGGCGCGCCCACCTCTTCCCCGGCGACGAGGTGGTGGTCGCGTACGGCCACCGCTATGCCCCAGACCAGTTCGAGGCGTTCGTGCCCGACGACCTCGGACCGTGCGAGCTGGTCGCGGCCGGTGGGGTCGCGTCGCGGGTCCAGTCGGCGCACGGCCTGATGTCCCACGCGACGTCTCTGACACCGAGGGGCCTGCTGGCCGACTCCGACGGCCGCCGGCTCAACCTGCGGTCGGGCGCGCTGGCCCCCGTCGCGGTCTCGGCGGGGCGACGGCCGGTCACGGTCGCCGTGCTGGGTGCGTCCATGAACTCCGGCAAGACGACCACGGCCGCGAACCTGGTGCGCGGGTTGCGTGCGGCTGGCGTCCGGGTCGGCGCCGCCAAGGTCACCGGCACCGGCGCCGGCGGCGACATCTGGCTGTTTCAGGACTCCGGTGCCGAACCGGTGCATGACTTCACCTCGGCCGGGCTACCCAGCACGTACCGGGTCGGGGCGGCGGAGATCCGGCGCGTGTTCGCCGAACTCACCGACCAGATGGCCTCCCAGGGGTGCGAGGCGCTGGTTCTGGAGGTCGCGGACGGTGTCTACTTCGAGGAGACCGCAGCGCTCGTGCAGGACCCGATCTTCGCCGAGCGCGTCGACGCCCTCCTCTTCGCCGCCAGCGACGCGTTGGGTGCGCACGCCGGGAACGAATGGCTGCGCAGCCGCGCCCTGCAGCCGCTGGCCCTGTCCGGTGTGTTGTCGTCCTCCCCGCTGGCGACCCGCGAGGCCGAAGCGGCCACCGGCTGTCAGGTGTGGGGCCTGGAACGGCTCACCGACCCCGCCGCCGCCCGCGCGTTGTACGAGGACGTACGACGAGGACGTCGGGTCCGGGGGGCCGAGCGGGCGGCCGACCCGGACCCGGTGGCCGAGCTCAGGCTGGCCCGTCCAACGCTCACCGAGGCGGTGTGAGTGCTGCCCCGACCACTCGGCCGGTCGCGCCTGCGGCTGTTCGCCACGCTGGTGGCGATCGGTGTGGGCCAGGCGGTCGCCGCGATCATCGTCGGGATGCTCGTGCAGCACGGATTCGACACGCTGGTCAACGGCTCCGTCCCTCTCACAGCCGCGGGCGGCCTACCGATCGCCGCCGGGCTCACGGCCGGGGTGCTGATGCTGGCCGTGCTGCGCGGGGTGGAGCGCCTCGCCGCCGAGCGGCTGGGGCAGCACTACGTGATCGAGGTTCGCGAGACCCTCTTCGTGCACCTCACCCGGGTGCCCGCACGCTCGCTGGGCAGACGTCACCGCGGCAGCATGCTCATGCGTTTCGTCGGGGACCTGTCGGCGCTGCGTTCATGGGTCAGCCTGGGCCTGTCGCGGCTGCTGGTCGGAGGCGTCGCCGTCGGACTGTCGATGACGGTCCTGGCCGTCATCAGCCTTCGGCTCGGCCTGGCCGTCGGGGGCGTGCTGCTGCTCGGTGCACTCGGCACCTGGGCGGCCTCGCCGTACCTGATGTCCCGCACCCGGTACGCCCGCGGGCGCCAGTCGCGGCTGACCGGCGAGGTGACCGAGCGACTGACCCAGGTCGCAGTGCTGCAGGCTGCCGGGCAGGAGCGGCGGGAGAACAAGCGGGTACGCCGCAGGAGCCAGGAGGTCGCGGACGCGGTGGTCGCGCGCGCCGGCGCTACCGGGCTCACCCGGGCCGTCGCCGAAGGCACCGCCGCCGCCGCCACCGTCGCCGCCCTGCTGGTGGGTGCCGTCGAGGTGCAGGCCGGGCGTACCAGTGCCGGCACCGTCGTCGCCGCGGTCACGATCACCGGGCTGCTGGCCGGCCATCTGCGCGATCTCGGGCGGGTGGGCGAGTACGCCACCGGTGCCAAGGTCGCGCGGCAGGCGGCTCGACGCTTCCTCGAGATGGCGATCCTGCCCGATCCGGCAGGCAGTCCGGACCTCGAGCCCGGCCGCGGGGCGGTGGAGATCCGCGACGTCAGTCTGGGCGACGCTCTGCGAGGAGTCACGGTGCGTGCCGACGCAGGCAGGACGGTCGCGGTGGTGGGTCCCAATGGCGCCGGCAAGTCGTCGCTGGCCTCGGTGGTGGCCCGGATGGTCGACCCGGATGCCGGCGAGGTCCGCCTGGACTCCCAGGACCTGCGATCTCGCTCGCTGGCCTCAGTCCGCGAGGCGATCGGTATCGCGAGTCCCGACCTGCCGCTGCTGCGCGGCAGCATGGAGCGCAACGTGCGGTACCGGTGGCCGCGCTGCCCGCAGGAGGAGGTGGACCGGGTAGCCGCCCTGTGCGACCTGGACGCTGTCGCCGCCGACCTGCCCGATGGCTGGCGGCAGGACGTCGGCGACGGGGGTTCCCGGCTCTCGGCCGGCCAGCGGGCGCGGCTGACGGTGGCGAGGGCGGTGCTCGGTCGTCCGGTCCTGCTCGTGTTGGACGAGGCGGAGGCTCACCTGGACCGGCACGCAAACGCCGTCGTCGACCGGGTGCTCACCGACCACCACGGCACCGCGCTGGTCGTGACCCATCGCCGCGACCTGGTCGAACGCGCCGACGAGGTGTGGTGCCTCGTGGACGGTCGGCTGGTCGAGACTGGTTCACCGCGCGACCTGCTGCACGGGGACGGACCGACCGCCCGGCTGTTCGCCGGCGCTGCCCAGCAGCCACCAGACCAGCACCGCGCGGCGGTGTAGGACGACGGTTCGCGATCGCCTACGCCAGCTCGGACTCCGCCCGGGTGATCGCCTCGAACTCCTCCTCCGGCGCCACCCCCACCAGGTGGTGCCGGCTGTAGAACCAGAAGTAGGCAAGAAACGCCACGAAGACGCCCAACGTGATGAGGGCGGCGGTGACGTCGACGAGGAACACCGCGACGAGGGCGGCACAGGCCAGTGCCAACGCGACGCCTGTGGTGGCCACACCCCCGGGCGCACGGTAGGGCCGATCGAGGTCCGGCTCCCGCCGGCGAAGCACGATGTGCGACACCATCATCAGGATGTAGGAGACGGTGGCGCCGAAGACGGCGATCTGGATCATCCGGGCTCCCGCGAGAGCGGGGCCCACAGCTGCGCTGACGAACGTGGCGAGCAGGAAGCCGATGGTGCCGGGCACGATCAGAGCCACCCACGGAGTATGCCGCGAACCGGTGGTCGACAGCATCCGCGGCAGGTAGCCGGCTCGCGACAGCGCGAACAGCTGGCGGGAGTAGGCGAAGATGATCGAGAAGAAGCTGGCGACCAGGCCGGCCAGGCCGATGTAGTTGACGACGTCCGCGACCCACGGGTCGCCGCCGTACGCCGCCCGGAGCGCTTCGGGCAGCGGGTTGTCGGACTCGGCGATCGTGGAGGAGCCAGCGCCACCGGGGGCCAGGACCAGCATCAGGGCCGCGAAGACCAACAGCACCAGCATGCCGGTGATGATGCCCTTGGGCATGTCCTTGCGCGGGTCGCGTGCCTCCTCCGCGGCCAGCGGCACGCCCTCGATGGCCAGGAAGAACCAGATGCCGTAGACCAGTGCGGCGAGCACGCCGGCGTAGCCGTACGGGATGAAGTCGGAGGCCCCGGCGGCGGACGTCGGGTCGATGTCGAACAGGTTGCCGGCGTCGAACTTGGGCACCATCGCGATCACGAAGACCACCAGTCCGACCACGGCCACGGCGGTGATCGCGAACATGACGCGCAACGCCTCGCCGACGCCACGCAGGTGGATACCCACGAAGATGGCGTACGACACCAGGTAGACCGGCCACGCGTTGGTCAGGCCGAACAGACCGAGCGCCTCCACGTAACCGCCCATGAAGATCACGATCGCGGCCGGTGCGACGGCGTACTCGATCAGGATCGCGGTCCCGGTGGCGAAGCCGCCGAGCGGGCCCAGGGCACGGCGGGCGAAACCGTACCCGGCGCCGGCCACCGGGATCGCCGAGGACAGCTCGGCCAGGCCGAGCACCATGCAGGTGTACATGATCGCCATCAGCACGGTGGCGATCAGCAGACCTCCCCAACCACCCTCGGCGAGACCGAAGTTCCAGCCGGCGAAGTCGCCGGAGATGACGTAGGCGACGCCCAGGCCGGCCAACAGCACCCAGCCGACCTGGCCCTGCTGGAGCTGGCGGTGGTCGAGGTAGTCGCTGCCGACGTCGTCGTACTCCATCCCCGACGCGCGGCGTGGGCGCGGTGTCTGCGAGCCAGTGGTCACGGGAGCCTCCGGGTGAATCGGGGTGAATCAGGGTGAACCAGGCGTCAATGGCGCTCAAGCGGCCCATTGCTCTCCCGGAGAGTCGCGCAGCGCCCAGGCCTTGTCAAGGGTCCGTGCCGACGGCGGATCAGCCCAGGAAGCCGCGCAGCAGGGCGGCGGTCCCGTCGAGGTGCTCCGCCATCGCCCGGCGGGCTTCGTCGGCAGTGCCGGTGAGGACTGCGCCCACGATCCGACGGTGCTGGGCGTCGGAGTGGCGAATGTTGGCCTCGATCAGCGGGATGGCGTCGAGCAGGCCGTTGACCCGCATCTTGGCGTCAGCGACCGCAGCGGTCAGCGAGGCAGAGCCGCTGAGCTCGGCGAGCGCCAGGTGCAACCGGGAGTCCGCACGTCGGTACTCGCGCGGTTCCGCGTTCGAGGTAGCGGCCAGGATCGTCAACAGGTGCTCGACCTCGGCCGGCCCGAGCTGACGTCCAGCGGCGCACTCGGTGGCCCCCACCTCGACGGCGTGGCGCATGGCCAGAGCGTCCTCGAGGTCGTCGACGGGCACGTCGCCGCGCAGCCGTGCCGGACCCGGCACCTGGAGCACGAACGTGCCGCCGTAGCGTCCCCGCCGGGACTCGACGTAGCCCGCCCGCTGCAGTGCCGCGATCGCCGCCCGGACCGTCGCACGACTGACCCCGAGCCTCAGGGCGAGGTCGCGCTCGGGCGGCAGCCGTTCCCCGACCGGGGCGATCCCGAGACGAACCACCTGGAGCAGGCGTTCGACGGTCTCCTCGAAGGAGTTGCCCTGGCGCACCGGACGCAGCAACGCCTCGTACGCTCGCGTCGGCTGGCCGGCGAGCGCAGGCGGGGTGACCGGGGTGCGCGCGTACGCCATCGGACCCCCTCCACACCTCGACGGGATCGCTCGCCCGGGAGAGTCGAGCGGCAATTGACAGCGAGCGTAGGCCGATGCTTCAGTCTCTGCAACGATGCGCAATGGCCTGCTGACGTGCCATTGACTCTGCCGGGAGGAACCATGAACGCACGGACGCCCGCGCTGCCGCTGGACCAGCTGCGCCAGCAGGTCGAGCGCGGCGAGGTCGACACGGTCGTCGTGGCCGTCACCGACATGCAGGGCCGGCTGCAGGGCAAGCGGATCCACGCCCCGTTCTTCTTCGAGTCCGTCCTGGAGCACGGAACCGAGGGCTGCAACTACCTGCTCGCGGTCGACGTCGACATGAACACCGTCGGCGGATACGCGATCAGCTCGTGGGAGCGCGGCTACGGCGACATGGAGTTCGTGCTCGACCTCGACACGTTGCGCCCGGTGCCCTGGCTGCCGGCGACCGCGATGGTGCAGTGCGACCTCGCATGGCTCGACGAGGCGCACACTCCTGTCGTGGAGTCGCCCCGGCAGGTCCTCAAGGCCCAGGTCGACCGTGCCGCAGAGCACGGATGGCGCGCCTTCGCCGGCACCGAGCTGGAGTTCCTCGTCTTCGACGACAGCTACGAGGCCGCGTGGGACGCGCGCTACCAGGGGCTCACGCCGCCCAACCGGTACAACGTCGACTACTCGCTGCTCGGCACAGCGCGCATCGCTCCGCTGCTGCGCGACATCACCAACCACATGCACGCCAGCGGCCTGACACCCGAGTCGGTCAAGGGTGAGTGCAACCTCGGCCAGCACGAGATCGCCTTCCTGTTCGACGAGGTGGTCCGTACCGCCGACAACCACGCGGTCTACAAGAACGGCGCCAAGGAGATCGCCTCGCTGCACGGCAGGTCGCTGACCTTCATGGCCAAGTACGACGAGCGCGAGGGCAACTCCTGCCACATCCACATGAGTCTGCAGGGCGAAGACGGGTCGGCCGTGTTCGCCGACGGCAACGAGGCCACGGAGCTGTTCTGCCACTTCGTGGCCGGCGTGCAGCAGACCCTCGCAGAGTTCACGCTGCTGTACGCGCCGAACATCAACTCCTACAAGCGCTTCCAGCCCGGGTCGTTCGCCCCGACCGCCGTCGCCTGGGGCTGGGACAACCGGACCTGTGCCCTGCGGGCCGTTGGCCACGGCAAGGCGCTGCGCATCGAGAACCGGTTGCCCGGTGGCGACGTGAACCCCTACCTCGGGCTGGCCGCGATGCTGGCCGGTGGCCTGTACGGCATCGAGCACGAGGTGGCGCTCGAGCCCGCGTTCGAGGGCAACGCCTACGACTCCGACAAGGAGAAGGTGCCGCACACCCTGCGCGAGGCCCGTGAGGCGTTCGCGTCGTCGAGCATCGCGAAGGAGGTATTCGGCGAGGCGGTCGTCGCGCACTACCTCAACGCCGCCGACGTGGAGCTGCAGGCGTTCGACGCGGCCGTCACCGACTGGGAGCGAGTGCGGGGATTCGAGCGCCTGTGAGCACCTCGCGCTCGACCACGCTGCACGACGTCGTCGACCCGTCCACCGGCGTCGTCTTCGCCACCCTCGAGCCGGTCGGGCTCGACGGGGCCGACGCCGCGATCGAGCGTGCGCACGCGGCGTACCCCGGCTGGCGCGCCGTCGCGCCGGTGGACCGGGCCCGGCTGCTGCGCCGCTTCGCCGAGGTCGTCGACGACCACGTCGAGGAGCTGGCCAGGCTCGAGGTGCGCAACGCCGGTCACACCATCGCGAACGCTCGCTGGGAGGCGGGCAACGTCCGCGACGTCCTCGACTACTACGCCGGGGCGCCGGAGCGGCTGTTCGGCCGGCAGATCCCGGTCGCCGGCGGCGTCGACGTCACCTTCAAGGAGCCGCTCGGGGTGGTCGGGGTCATCGTGCCGTGGAACTTCCCGATGCCGATCGCCGGCTGGGGGATGGGTCCGGCACTCGCAGCCGGCAACACCGTCGTGCTGAAGCCGGCGGAGCTGACCCCGCTGACGGCGGTCCGGCTCGGCGAGCTGGCGCTGGAGGCCGGCATCCCCGAGGGCGTCCTGACGGTGCTGCCCGGTCCGGGCTCGGTCGTCGGTCAGCGGTTCGTCAGCCACCCGTACGTCCGCAAGGTCTGCTTCACCGGATCCACCCGGGTCGGGCAGCAGATCATGCGTGGCGCCGCGGAGCAGCTGACGCGGGTGACGCTCGAGCTCGGTGGCAAGAGCGCGAACATCGTGTTCGCCGACGCGGATCTCGACAGGGCCGCGGCGTCCGCGCCCGTGGGCGCCTTCGACAACGCCGGTCAGGACTGCTGCGCGCGCAGCCGGATCCTGGTCGAGCGTCCGGCGTACGACCGCTTCCTCGAGCTGCTGGAGCCGGCCGTGCGAGCGGTCCGCGTGGGGGACCCGGGGGACGAGGCCACCGACATGGGTCCACTGATCAGCGCCGGCCAGCGTGAGCGGGTTCGCTCGTTCGTGGAGGGCGACGGCGCCGAGGTCGTCGTCCGCGGGGACGCTCCCGCCGGGGACGGCTTCTGGTACCCCGCGACCGTCGTGCTTCCGCACGGGCCGGCCGACCGGGTCTGGCGCGAGGAGGTGTTCGGACCCGTGGTCGCGGTGCTGCCGTTCGACGACGAGGCCGACGCGGTCGCCATGGCCAACGACTCCGCGTACGGGCTGTCCGGTTCGATCTGGACCCGCGACGTCGGTCGTGCCCTGCGTGTCTCGCGCGGCGTCGAGGCGGGCAACCTCAGCGTCAACTCCCACGCCTCGGTGCGCTACTCCACCCCGTTCGGCGGGTTTAAGGCCTCCGGCCTGGGCCGCGAGCTCGGCCCGGACGCGCTGGACTCCTTCACCGAGGTCAAGAACGTCTTCATCAGCACCGAGGAGTGAATGCCGTGCCAGCAACTCGTCTCACCGGTCGTACCGCGGTCGTGACCGGCGGCTGCAGCGGCATCGGCCTTGCCACCACCCGCCGCTTCGCCGACGAGGGCGCCTTCGTCGTCGTGGGCGATCTCGACGAGATCCGCGGCAAGGAGGTCGCCGAGGAGGTAGACGGGCTCTTCGTTCGCTGCGACGTGACCGACGCCGACCAGGTGGACGCCTTGTTCGCCGCGGCCCACGGGCACACCGGGCGCATCGACGTCGCCTTCAACAACGCCGGGATCGCCTCGCCCCACGACGACTCGATCCTCGCCACCGGGCTCGACGCCTGGCGTCGCGTGCAGGAGGTCAACCTCACCAGCGTCTTCCTGTGCTGCAAGACGGTCATCCCGTACATGCAGGCCCAGGGCAGAGGCTCGATCATCAACACCGCCTCGTTCGTCGCGGTGATGGGTTCGGCCACCTCCCAGATCTCCTACACCGCCAGCAAGGGCGGGGTGCTGGCGATGTCGCGCGAGCTCGGCGTGCAGTTCGCCCGCGAGGGGATCCGGGTCAACGCGCTGTGCCCGGGCCCGGTCAACACCTCGCTGTTGGAGGAGCTGTTCGCGGCCGATCCCGAGCGTGCCGCCCGCCGGCTCGTGCACGTGCCGATGGGTCGCTTCGCCGAGCCCGAGGAGATCGCCGGCGCGGTGGCGTTCCTGGCCAGCGACGACTCGTCGTTCGTCACCGCGTCGCAGTTCCTCGTCGACGGCGGAATCGCCGGCGCGTACGTCACGCCGCTGTGAGGCCGCTGATCGGGCTGAGCGCGTACAGCGAGACCGCGTCCTGGGGCGTGTGGTCCCAGGTGCCGACCACGCTGCTCGCCGCTTCGTACTCCGCCCACGTGTACGCCGCGGGCGGCCAGCCGGTGCTGATCCCGCCGTATGAGGCGATGTCGGCCGCCGATGCCCAGGAGCTGCTGGGTCGCCTGGACGGGCTGCTGCTGTCCGGGGGCGTCGACGTCGCGCCGGAGGCGTACGGGAAGCAGCGGCACCCGAGCGTGCAGGCGTCACGTCCTGACCGCGACGCCACCGAGACCCTGCTCGCCGACACCGCCCGTGATCGGGACCTGCCGCTGCTCGGGGTCTGCCGCGGTATGCAGGTGATGGCGGTGGCCGCCGGCGGCTCGATCGACCAGCACCTGCCGGACATCCTCGGCCACACCGACCACCTCGCCACTCCGGGCGTGTTCGGGACGCACCCGGTCACGACGGTCACCGGCTCGAGGCTGGCCCGGATCGTGGGACAGCGGGCAGAGGTGGCGTCCTACCACCACCAGGGGGTCGCCTCGCACCCCGGCTACACGGCCACCGCACACGCAGCCGACGGCACGGTCGAGGGCCTGGAGGACCCGTCGCTGCGCTTCTGCGTGGCGGTCCAGTGGCATCCGGAGATGGGGGAGGACTCCGGCGTGTTCGCCGCGCTCGTCGACGCCGCGCGCAGCTGAGCCATGGCCGCACGCTCAGCGCGTGGCCAGGCTCGGCGCCTCCAGCGGCCCGAATGCGGTGCCCCAGCGCTCGTCGGCGAAGCTGTGCACGGCGCGGGCCCAGACACCGAGGCTCTGGCCGGTCGCGATGGCACTGTCTGCCGGGGTGCACCGGATGAACGTCCCGTCGAACCCCGCCGGGCCCGCCAGCATCGTCGCGTCCGGCTCCGTGCCCGGCGTGGCCGGGGTGAGGTTGCCGTCGGTGAGGACCACCGCCACCTCCTCCGTCCCGGTCACCCGGACCCGGGACGACACCGCGATGACTGTCCCGAAGCGGTGCGCGTCGGCCGCCTCGGTCACCAGGACCTCCAGCATGCTGGCCGCCACGCCCACCTCGCGGCCGGACACCGCGGCGTACTGGGCGAGCTCCAGCGGTAGCGGTGCGACGGCACGGGCGATCTCGTTCAGTCCGCCGGAGAAGCGCGGGTTGAGCTCGGTCGGCCGGAAGCCGTCGGTCGTGAGCACTCCGTCGATGCTGAACCCGCCCCGGTAGCCGACCCGCTCCCGCAGCACCTCCCCGATCCGGCGCGCGGACGCCCGCATGTCCTCGCGCGCGCCAGGCGGAGGGTCCCACCACGTCGACATGCCGGCGAACACGAACCGGCCACTGGCAGGATCCACCAGCGTCATCTGCTCCACCGGCCGGAAGGCCGCGACACCGTCGGGCAGCACGAAGCCGTGAATGCCGCAGGCTGTGCCCTCGAGGTACGGGGAGATCCGCACCCGGTCGCAGCGTGCCGCGAAGAAGGCGGCGGCGTCCCGGGCCTGTGCCTCGTCGCGAACACGGCGGACGTACTCGGCACCACCGTTGATCCCGTCGCGGGCGTCGCCGGACCACACACATCCCTGGCCGCGGTCCACGTCGAGCGCGGCGGCGGTGGCCGCGTCCAGCGTCGCCGGCACCACTGCAGAGGCGAGGTGCTCGACACCGCCGGCCGTCCACCACGCGTCACCTTGCATCTTGTCCTCGACCGCCGCCCAACCCGGTGCGCGCCCGCCGACGACCGGCCGGCCGAGCAACGGCTCGTTACAGGCGAACGGGGACGCCAGCCAGCAGGCCTCGCCGTGCGGGTCGTACTCCTCGACCCAGGCAGCGACCTGTGGCGGCGGGTGCACCGACCAGCGCGACACGCGCCGGACGTCGTCGGTCATGGCACCGCCCGAGGACTCGACGTCGAGCATGCGGATGTGTGCCTCGTCCGGACCGGGCACGGGGCCGGTCCCGACGCCGTGCGCGATCAGCAACGGCTTGGCAGCGCCGTGCGCGGCGAGCAGCGTCACCGCGGGTGGCATCGTGGCCAGCACCCGGAAGGCCACGATGACCTTGCGGCCACGCAGCGGTTCGGCCAGCCGCGCCGCCCACGCCTCGAGGTCGACTGCTGGCAGGCCCATCGCCCGACAGTAGAGGACCGGAGGGCATGTATTCGCAGCCGCGCGGAGTCGCTCTTCAGGTCTAACGTCAGCCGGGGACACCAGGTCACCGGACGCTGGCGCCACGGACCCAGAGGAGAACTGTTATGACCACACCCGTTGGCGCAGCCGAGGCCGACCGCGCCCTCAAGGCCAAGCACCGTGCGATGTGGGGTCTCGGCGACTATCCCGCCCTGGCCACCGACGTCATCTCCGATCTGGGTCGGCGCCTGGTCGAGGCGTGCGGGGTGCGACCCGGCGACCGGGTGCTGGACGTGGCAGCCGGATCGGGAAACGCCGCCATCCCCGCGGCACTGGCGGGCGCCAGCGTAGTGGCGTCCGACCTCACCCCGGAGCTGTTCGAGTCCGGACGCCGCCAGGCGGCCGAGCGGGGCGCCGAGCTGGAGTGGCGGGAGGCCGACGCCGAGGCGCTGCCGTTCCCCGACGGCGAGTTCGACACCGTGATGTCGTGCGTCGGGGTGATGTTCGCGCCGCACCACCAGCGCAGCGCCGACGAGCTGGTTCGGGTCTGCCGGCCCGGCGGCACGATCGGGCTGCTCAGCTGGACACCGGAGGGCTTCATCGGCCAGATGTTCGCCACGATGAAGTCGTACGCTCCGCCGCCCCCGCCCGGCGCACAGCCCCCGCCGCTGTGGGGGAGCGAGGACCACGTCCGCGCGCTGCTCGCGGACCGGGTGACCGGTGTCGCCGCGCAGCGCCAGCGAGTCACCGTCGACTCTTTCGACGATCCGGAGAGCTTCCGGGAGTACTTCAAGACGCGGTACGGGCCGACCATCGCGGTCTACCGGGCCGTCGCCGAGGATCCCGAACGGGTGGCGTCCCTGGACCGCGAGCTGGCGGAGCTCGCCACCCGTCACGACCGCGGGGACCACAAGACGGTCATGGACTGGGAGTACCTGCTGCTCACCGCCCGTAAGCGGTCGTAGGCACCGCGGCCCGAGACCTCCTGGGCGCGTCTCACCAGCAACCTGCGACACGTGTGCACCACCACCGGGGTTGGCGATCTGAGTACCCGTACGGATAGCCGACGTCCGCGGCGGACCGACAGGATGGCCACCGGATGCCGGGCGCCTCGGCCGTCCGGGCCTGGCACGGGGGGAGGCCTGGCCGGTCGGGGGGTTCTGTCACGTTTGGTCACCGCGGGTGTGGGGCAGGCTGCACAGGTCGTCGACCACGCAGGAGACCGTCCATGCGCTCACCCACCCGCACGACCTCCGGAATCCGGTTGGCCGCCGGTGCCGCCGGCATGGCCCTGGTCGCGGGGCTGGCCTCGGCGCCAGGAACCGCCACCGGCGCGGGAACCGTCGCCCCCGGCCCGTCCTCAGCCGCCACGTCCGGGGTCTCCTGCAGCGACGTGCTCGGCGGCGGATCCTCGCGCGCGGCCGACTTCGCCGCGGCGTCACGTGCGGCGGGCGTCCCCTTGCCCGTCCTCAAGGCGGTCTCCTACCTGCAGTCGCGCTGGGACGACCACGACGGGGCCGTGAGCACGTCGGGCGGGTTCGGCCCCCTGCACCTGACCGACGTCGACGTCGACCTCGTGGACGGTCGCGGGTTCGGTCCGGACCGGCTACCGCTGCAGTCCATGCAGACGGCCCAGCGGGCGGCCGAGCTGACCGGCCTGTCGGTGCGTCGGCTCAAGGACGAGCCGGCGGCCAACATCTGCGGCGGCGCGGCGGTCCTCGCCGCTGACCAGGGGGCAGCTGGTGCACCGACCGGGACTGACACCTCGTTCGCCGACTGGACGCCCGCAGTCGCGACGTACTCCGCGGCCCACGACGCGACCGGCGAGGCACGCTTCGTCCGCCAGGTCTGGTCGGTGCTGCGTGACGGCGCGCGGCGCACCACGATCGACGGCCAGCGGGTCAGCCTGAAGGCACGCCCGCAAGCTCGCCCAGCCGCCGTGACCACGGCGCGCACGAGCTCCGAGGAGCCTGTTGACTGCCCGAGCTTCCTGGGCTGCGAGTGGATCCCCGCGCCGTACGAGCAGTACGGCGACACGCCCTACGCGTACGGCAACCACGACCTCGCAGACCGGCCCCGCGACCTGTCGATCGACTACATCATCGTGCACGACACCGAGGTCGACTACGAGACGACGCTCCGCCTCGTCACGGACCCGACCTACGTCTCCTGGCAGTACACGCTGCGTTCGGCCGACGGACACGTCGCGCAGCACGTCAAGCCCGAGGACGTCGCCTGGCACGCCGGCAACTGGTGGATGAACATGCACTCCATCGGGCTCGAGCACGAAGGCGTCGCAGCCGACGGCGCCGCCTGGTACACCGAGGCGATGTACCGCACGTCCGCGGCGCTGGTGAAGCACCTGACCAGGAAGTACGACATCCCGCGCGACCGGGCGCACATCATCGGTCACGACCAGATCCCCGGCCCCGCACCGGCCAACGTGCCGCGCATGCACTGGGACCCGGGACCGTTCTGGGACTGGGAGCACTACATGAAGCTGATCGGCGCCCCGATCGGCGGCAAGGACAAGGGCCAGCTGGCGAGGAAGCCGATCCGGGTCGGTGACGTGGTCACGGTCAAGCCGGGCTTCGACGACAACGTGCAGCCGACCGTCGGCTGTGACGAGGCCGGTGTGCCGTGCGAGGAGCAGGGCAGCAACTTCGTCTACCTGCACCAGGCCGCCGACGCCGACTCCCCGCTGGTCCGCGACGAGGGCCTGCGACCGGGGGCGACCGAGTCCACCACGCAGGTCTCCGACATCGGGGCCCGTGCCGCCGCTGGTCAGGAGCTCGTCGTCGCCCAGACCGACGGCCGCTGGCTGGGCGTGTGGTGGCTCGGCCGACTGGCCTGGCTGGAGAACCCGAAGGGCGACGCCACGGTCGTGCGTGCACGCGGTCCCCGGGCCCGCAAGGTGGTGCCGCGGCCGGGCCTCGACGAGGTACCGGTGTACGGCCGCGCGTACCCGGAGGAGAGCGCGTACCCCGAGCAGATCCCCTACCAGACCATCGCCCCGCTGCAGTACACGATCCGGGCCGGGCAGGCGTACGCGTTGGCTGACGCCACCGTGGCGACCGACTACTACTACGCCAAGGTGTACGACGACTCGCTGCCTCTGAACCGCACCGTGGTGTCGGGCGAGGACCGCTACTACCAGGCGTGGTTCGGACACCGGATGGCGTACGTGCGCGCCGCCGATGTGCGGCTGGTGCGGCACTGACGGCTAGGTTCGGAGGGTGAACGACTCCTACCTGCGCTTCCCGCACGTCAACGGTGACCTCGTCACCTTCGTCGCCGAGACCGAGGTCTGGCTTGCACCCCTGGAGGGTGGGTCCGCGCGGCGACTGAGCCACGACGGGTCGCAGGTCGCCCACCCGCGGCTGTCGTCCGACGGGTCCCAGGTTGCCTGGACCAGTCGGGCGTACGGCGCGCCCGAGGTGCTGGTGGCGCCGCTCGACGGTGGACCGGCGCAGCGATTGACGTACTGGGGTGCTCAGGGAACCGGCGTGCGGGGATGGTTGCCCGACGGACGTGTCGTCGCGGTCTCCGACGCCGGGCAGGGATCGGCTCGACGGGTCTGGGCGCACGCGCTGCCGGTCGACGGGTCGCCGAGCGAGCGCCTGCCGTGGGGGCTGGTCGGTGAGTTCGCCCTCGGGACCTCGGGTGAGGTGCTGGTGTCCACACCGGTGATGGGTGCCGAGCCAGCCTGGCGCAAGCGCTACCGCGGCGGGACCGCCGCCCGGCTCTGGATCGACAGGGCCGGCGACGGCGAGTTCGCCCGGCTGCTGCCCGAGCACACCGCATCGCTCGTGCACCCGTGCTTCCTCGACGGCCGCACCCTGGTCGTCTCCGACCACGAGGGTTCGAGCCGGATCTACGAGCTCGTCGGCGATGCGTCGCTGCGCGAGCTCGCCGGCCACGACTTCTATGTCAGGCATGCGACCTCCGACGGCGGGCATCTCGTGTACGTCAGCGCGGGCGACCTGTGGGTGGCGGACGAGGGCATCCTCGACGGCGAGGATCCCCGCCGTGTCGAGGTGGCGCTGACCAGTGCGCGTCCCGCACGCCAGTCGCTGTCGGTGCCGGCAGGCGAGGCTCTCGGCGAGCTGTCCGTCGACGGCACCGGACGCGCCAGTGCGCTGGAGGTGCGCGGCCAGGTGCACTGGGTGACGCACCGCGAGGGTCCGGCACGTGCGCTCGTCGCGCGCCCCGGCGTCCGGGCGCGGGCGCCGGTGGTGGTCGACGACGACCGGGTCGCAGTGGTCACCGACGACGGCGGCGAGGACGGCATCGAGGTCCACCGGCTGCGCGCGGAGGCCGGCGAGGACCCCGTCACGTGGGCCAGGGGTGAGCTGGGACGAGTCCTGGAGATGGTCGCCGCACCAGACGCAAGCACCCTCGCAGTGGCGGCCCACGACGGCCGGCTGCTGCTGGTCGACCTCGCGGAGTCACCGAGCGGTCGGCGCGTGCGCGAGGTGGACCGGGCCCACGACGGCGAGGTCACCGGCCTGGCCTTCTCGCCCGACTCCGCGTGGCTGGCCTGGTCCCACCCGGGCCCGGACCCACTGCGTCAGCTGCGGATCACCCGCGTCGCGGACGGCCCTGAGGCCCCCGTGGTGGAGGCGACTCCGCTGCGGTTCGCCGACACCGATCCGGTGTTCACCGCCGACGGGAAGCACCTGGCGTTCCTGTCCGTACGCAGCCTCGAGCCGGTCTACGACGCGTACGTCTTCGACCTCGGGTTCCCGGTGGGCAGCCGTCCGCACCTGCTGCCCCTGGGCGCACGCACCCCGTCGCCGTTCGACGCGCAGGTCGACGGCCGCCCGCCCACGGCCCCGGCTGACGACCGGCACGACGAGGCAGACCCCGGTTCGACGCCGGCGGTCACCGAGGTCGACAGCGAGGGGCTGCACGAGCGGGCGGTGCCCTTCCCGGTGCCGCCGGCCCGCTACGAGTCGTTGCAGGTCGTCCAGGGCGGGCTCGTGTGGCTGCGCGGCGAGGCCTCCGGCGCGCTGCCGGCTCTGGGCACGCACGAGGCCCCCCGCGCGGCGCTGGAGCGCTTCGACCTCGGCACCTGCCGCTGTGAGGTGCTCGTGGACGCGGTCGCTGCCGTCTGGGTCAGTGCTGACGGGTCACACCTGGTGGTGCGCGACGACAAGGACCTGCGGGTGCTGCCGGCGACCCGCAAGGTCCCGGACGGCCCCGAAGGGGAGCAGCACCGCGTCGAGGTGGACCTGTCCCGCGTCCGGGTACGGGTCGACCGGCTGGCGGAGTGGCGCCAGGGCTACGACGAGGCGGGGCGTCTCATGCGTGACAACTTCTGGCGCGCGGACCTGGGGGGTGCCGACTGGGGCGTCGTCCTGGACCGCTACCGCCCGCTGCTCGAACGCCTCGGTGGCCACGACGACTTCGTGGACCTGCTGTGGGAGGTGCAGGGCGAGCTCGCCACCTCCCACGCGTACGTCCAGTCACCGCCGGGCAAGCCAGACCCGCTGACCCGGCTGGGCCTGCTGGGCGCCGACCTCGCCCGCGACCCGGACGGCACCTGGAGGATCGCCCGGGTGGTGCCGGGGGAGTCCTCGGACCCGCTGGCGCGCTCGCCGCTGTCCGCCCCGGGTGTGGGGATGCGGGCCGGCGACGCGATCCTCGCGGTCGACGGGCTGCCTGTCCCCGCCGAGCAGGGCCCAGCGGCCCTGCTCGTGGGAGGAGCCGACCACCCGGTCGAGCTGGCCGTGCGCAGTGCCGACGGCGAGACCCGCCGGGTGGTGGTCACGCCGCTGTCCGACGAGATCCCGCTGCGCTACCAGGACTGGGTGGCGCAGCGCCGGGCGTACGTACGCGAGCAGTCGCAGGGCCGGCTGGGCTACCTGCACGTACCCGACATGATCGCTACCGGATGGGCCCAGCTGCACCGCGACCTGCGCGTCGAGATGGGTCATGAGGGCGTGGTCGTCGACCTACGCGAGAACCGTGGCGGACACACGTCGGAGCTGGTGATCGAGAAGCTCGCCCGCCGCGTCGTGGGGTGGATCCGCTCGCGCGGCTACCGACCCCAGCGCTACCCCTCCGACGCGCCGCGCGGGCCGGTGGTGGCCGTCGCCGACGAGTTCTCCGGCTCCGACGGCGACATCGTCAACGCCGCCATCCAGGCACTCGGGATCGGGCCGGTCGTCGGCGTCCGCACCTGGGGCGGCGTGGTCGGCATCGACGGCAAGTACCAGCTGGCCGACGGCACGCGCGTCACCCAGCCCCGGTACGCGTTCTGGTTGGAGGGCAAGGGTTGGGACGTGGAGAACCACGGTGTCGACCCGGACGTCGAGGTGGTGACGACGCCGCAGGATCGCACCGCCGGACGCGACCCGCAGCTCGACACGGCGATCCGGCTGGCGCTGGAGTCGCTCACCGAGCAGCCGGCCGCAGCCGCGCCGGAGGTGCCCGACCTGTCGGGGCGCTGACCGAGCGGGCTCGGTCAGCCGTTGTCCGCCGCGTCGTCGTCCTCGCCGGGACCGTCGTCGTCCGCACCTTCGGTCGACTCGTCCTCGGAGGAGATCACCGTGAAGGACTCGTCGAGGTGGACGTCGACCTCGCTGCCGTCGTCGCGTGTCACCTCGACCTCGTAGGCGCCCTCCTCGTCGCCGGCCTCGAAGCCGGTCACCGACCCCTCGCCGATGTGCTCGAGGCCGACCTGCTCGGCACGGTCGCGCTCGGTGTCGGTGGCCGAGCCGGACCCGTCGGACGCCATGACGGCGCTCACGCCGACGCCGCCGAGGACCAGCACTCCGGCCGCTACCGCCACTGCCTTCGTCTTGTTGTTCATCCGGTGCTCCTGTCCGGTCGTGAGGTTCGTGACGTCGACGCTAGGCGTGGCCGGCTGACAGGATCCTGAACGCCCGCTGCCGGGTCACGTCAGGGCGCCGTGGGGAGCAGCACGTCGAAGCGGGCGCCTGCGGAGTCGGACTCCCCGACCTGCAGGGTTCCGCCGTGTGCGTGCACGACCCCGGCGACGATGGCCAGCCCGAGACCTGTCCCGCCACGGGCTCGCGACCGGGCTTCGTCCAGCCGCACGAACCGTTCCAGCACCCGCTCCCGGTCGGCCGGTGCGATGCCCGCCCCGTCGTCGTCGACCCGCAGCCGCACCGTCTCCCCGCCCGGGCCGGCCTGCTCGTGCAGTTCGACCGTGACCACCGACGCCGCGTGGCCGACCGCGTTGTCCAGCAGATTCGCCACCACCCGGCGTAGCAGGATGACATCGCCGACGACCTGCCCACCCGACACGCGGGACGTGTCGATGCGGACGGCGGATGTGGCACGCAGGCGTGCCGTCTCCTCGAGCACCAGGTCGTCCAGGTCCACCGGATCGGTCCGCAGGCCGGCGTCGCCCTCGTCGGACCGGGACACCCACAGCATCTGCTCGACCAGCTGTTCCAGCCGGCGGCCCTCGACCAGCGCAACCCGCGCGAGCCCCTCGGTCGTGGTCCTGTCGGGGTGCGACAGGGCGACCTCGGCGTGCTGAAGGATCGCCGTCGCCGGCGAGCGAAGCTCGTGACTGGCGTCGGACACCAACTGACGCTGTCGCCGCTGCGCCGACTCCAGCCGGTCGAGCATCAGGTTCATCGTCCTGGCCAGCTCGGCCACCTCGTCCCGCGTACCCGGCTCGGGCACTCGTCGGTCGAGCCGGTCCGCCGTGATGTCCTGGACCTCGGCCCGGATCGCGTCGACCGGGGCGAGCGCCCGCCCGACCAACCACCAGGCGACCAGGCCGGTCAACGCCACCACGACCGGGACAGCCGCCTGCAGCACGCCGGACAGCGCTTCCTGTGACTCCTGGACGTCGGAGACGTCCTGCGACACGACCACCGTCAGCCGCCCGGCGTCGGTGGAGACCCGCTCGGCCACCACCACGACGCGCTCGTCCTGTTCACCCTCCAACGGGCTCAGCACGTCGGTGAGCGGTTCCCCGGTGGGCACGGCGGCGGGTTCGGCCGGCGCGCCCGGGCTGAGGGCCACGACGCGACCGGTGTCATCCAGGACGTGCACGGCCCGGTCCTCCTCCGACGGCAGCTCGGGCGTGGTCGGCGCACGCGTGAGGGACCGCCCCACCTCGTCGGCCCGCGCCTGCGCGCTGGCCACGACCGACTCGGTGAGCGGGCTGCCGAGCGCGCCGACGAGACCCCATGCGCCGAGGACGGCGGCCAGACCGGTCAGCACCACCACCGCCAGGGTGGTGCGCACCCGGACGCTCGTGAGCCGTCCGTACGCTCGGGCCCTCATCGCATCAGCGGCCGCTCGCTCAGGCACGCTCCACCTCCAGGCGGTAGCCGACCCCCCGTACGGTCGTGATGGAGGCGCGTCCGTACGGTCGGTCCACCTTCTTGCGCAGCCGCCCGACGTACACCTCCACGATGTTCGGGTCGCCCTCGAAACGGTCGTCCCAGACGTTGTCCAGCACGTCGAGCTTGGACACCGCCTCTCCCTGCCGACGCAGCAGGTACTCCAGCAACGACGTCTCGCGGGCGGTCAACGCGATCTCCTCTGCGGCGCGCCAGACCCGCCGGGAGCGGGGGTCCAGCCGCAGATCGCCCGCCTCGAGCAGGAGGGGCCGCCGGTTCGCGCCACGACGTACCAGCGCCCGCAGCCGCGCGGAGAGGACCACTGCGCTGAACGGCTTGGCCAGGAAGTCGTCGGCGCCGGTGTCCAGAGATCGGGCCTCGTCGAGCTCGCCGTCGCGGGCGGTCAGCACCAGCACCGGGGTCCACACCTGTGCCGCCCGCAGCGCGGCGCAGACGTCCAGGCCGTTCCTGCCCGGCAGCATGAGGTCCAGGACGATCGCGGCGTACTCGTGCTCGGTGGCACGCCAAAGCCCGTCCACGCCGTCGGCCGCGATGTCGACGGCGTATCCCTCGGCCTCGAGCCCGCGCCGGATCCCGTCCGCGAGCTCGGTCTCGTCCTCGACCACGAGCACGCGCATGCACCGCCTCCTCTCGTCGACGCCGCCCCGGCGACGTCGCCCCGGCGCACGTCGCCCCGGCCAGCCTCCCAGGAGTGGTCTGACGACAGGCTGAACAGACGCCGGCTCAGCCGACGTCGGCCGGCTCGCCTCCGGTGAGGTGAATCAACTCGTCGTACGTCGTGGGAAAGACCGCGTTCGGGTGCCCCGCAGCGGCCCAGATGGTCTCGTGACCGGCCAGCGCGCGGTCGACCAGGGTGTGCAGCCGGCCGGGATGGCCCACCGGGGAGACGCCGCCGATGGCGAAGCCGGTGTGGCTGCGCACGAAGTCCGCGTCCGCCCGGGCCATTGACTCGGCACCCACGAGCGCAGCGACCCGGTCGGTGTCGACGCGGTGCACGCCCGAGGTGAGCACGAGCAGCGCCTGCCCGTCGGCCTCGAAGACCAGGCTGTTGACGATGGCGCCGACCGGGCAGCCGAGCTGCTCGGCGGCCTCGGCGGCCGTGCGCGCCGAACCGTCCAGGACGCGGACTTCACCGCTGGCGCCGAGCTGCTCCAGCTCGGTCATCACGGTCATCACCCGCGGGTGCTGGGACACCTCGCTCATCGTTCGGGTCCGTCGACGAGGATCCGGGGCGGCTGCCCCTCCGGGTCGGCGGGCATGGCGCGGCTGCAGGGGGACGGCATGCAGGAACGCTATCGGGGGCACGATCGCAGCACGCGGCGGCCCACGGTTCACCCGGGCGTCGGCCTCATGTGAGCGTTCTCATCCAGCACTCACACGAACTTCATGGAGCGGCGACACAGTTCGGTCAACAGTTCCTCCACGAGAGCGGTATCCGATGAAGCGACTCCTCCTCACCGTCCCCCTCGCCCTGGCCGCATCAGTACTCGCTGGGGCGCCCGCCCACGCCGACGACCGGACGTGCCGGGGGACCATCGGCACTGTCCATGTCGACGGCAACGTCATCGTCCCTCAGGGCGCTACCTGCGACTTGCGCGGAACCCGCGTGGACGGCAACGTCGAGGTCAAGGGCAACGCCCGGCTCTTCGCCAGGGGTGTCGTTGTCGGCGGCAACATCCAGGCCGACAACCACCGCAACGTCGTTGTATCGCCCCGTACCATCGGCGAGCGAAGCATCCGCTCGCGTGTCGAGGGCGACATCCAGTTGATCTCGGGCCGGTTCGGTGTCGTGCGCGGCACGGTGCTTGGCGGCAACTTGCAGGTCAAGCAGAACGACGGGGAGCAGACGGCTCACAACAACGTGATCGACGGTGACCTGCAGGCGTTCTCCAACTCGGGCGGATACCGCATTGCCGGTAACCACATCAACGGCAACCTGCAGTGCAAGAGCAACCGCCCTGCCCCTGTGGGTGGCAACAACCGTGTGAACGGCAACAAGGAAGGCCAGTGCGCCGCCCTCTGACATCCGCTGGAGGATGACGCGGGTCCGCCGCCGCGGTTTACCAGGGGACCCTGGTAAACCACACTGCCCATGGGTTGCAACCCGTGGGCGGTGAAAAGTGCCGTGGGGAGTGGCCGGCGGGCCGGTCAACCGGGCCCGGCGACAGGCTGTGCCGACCTGCCGATCGGCACCGCCCGGCGTAGCGTTTCGGCGTGGCTCGCCTCCGTAGCGTCTCGGTCTCCGACGCCGGCTGGACCCGCCGGCGCAGCGGTCGCGGATTCATCTACCTCGACGAGCGCGGTGAACGGCTGCCGGACCCGAGCGTGGAGCGCGTCAAGGCTCTCGTCATCCCTCCGGCCTGGCGCGACGTCTGGATCTGCCGGTACGCCAACGGGCACGTGCAGGCGACCGGGATCGATGCTGCCGGCCGACTGCAGTACCTCTACCACCCGGACTGGCGTGTCCAGCGTGACCGGATCAAGCACGAGCAGGTGCTTCGGGTCGCGCGTCGCCTGCCGGAGGCCCGTCTCGCGGTCGCGGAGATCCTCGCCTCGGGGGCCCGGGACCTTCCCTACGCAGCCGCCACCGCCTTCCGACTGCTGGACCTCGGCTACTTCCGCATCGGCAGTGACACCTATGCCTCGAGCAACGGCAGCTACGGCCTGACCACCTTGCGTCGTGAGCACGTTCGCCGCCACGCCGGTCTGCTGGTGTTCGAGTTCACGGCGAAGTCCGGCATCACGCAAAGCATCCAGATCGCCGACGAGACGGTGATCGAGGCCGTCGAGTCGTTACGTCGCCGCCGCGGCGGCGAGGTCCTGCTCGCGTACCGGCAGGGCCGCACCTGGCGGGATCTGACCGCCGCCCAGGTGAACGAGCAGCTCAAGGTGATCGTCGGCCGTGGCGTGTCGGCCAAAGACTTCCGCACCTGGCACGGCACCGTCCACGCCGCCGTCTCACTGGCCGGTCGAACCGCGAGGAGCAGCACCGCGCGCAAGCGGGAGATCTCGGCGGCGATGAAGGACGTGGCCGAGCACCTGGGCAACACTCCCACCGTGGCCCGTGCCTCCTACGTCGACCCTCGGGTGATCGAGGGCTACCAGGCCGGGAGAACGATCGCGGCCGCCGTCGCCAAGGCGGAACGGGACGCCTCGCCCGACCTGCGGCAGGACCGCATCGAACGGGCAGTGCTGCGGCTGCTCCGCGGCTGAGGTTGTCGGAGACCCGGTGTAGCGTTCCTGGTACGTCGAACGCGTGTTCGACCGGCACTCAGGAGGATGATGCCGATGCGGCAGTACGACGACCCGGTGTCGGTGCAGCGTGGCCAGGTGCAGCGGCAGGAGGCTCCGGCGCACTTCGTGTGGCGCGGCCAGTTGTGGCGGGTCTGCGAGATCGCCTCGCACTGGGTGGAGACCGGTGCCTGGTGGGAGCGCGGGGAGGTGCGGGCGCTGCTCGGGGCTGAGGACACCGCGAGCAGTGGCCACCTGATCGACCGCGGTGGTGTGTCGATGGACGCGCTGCTGGCCGAGCGAGAGATCTGGCGCGTCGAGGCGGCACGGGGACGGGTCGGTCATCGAGGGGTGTTCGACCTCAGCGTCGACTCGTCGTCGGGTCAGTGGCGCCTGATCGGTTGCCAGGACTAGAGGCATATTGGGACTAGAGGTGGACTAGAGGCTGTCGATCGGGCGCCGCTCAGGTCGACCGCTTCCGACATCACCAGTGGCGCGAACCCGGGGCAATCGCCCGCTGTATGACCCGTCCCTGCGCCACTCGGGCGCGAGAGCGCGTACGAAAGCTGACGCCCAACGGCTCGCTCTTGACACGACTGTCGGAGCGGGGGTGTACTGTTCAGAGTGTTCGAACAGATGTTCGATCAACGCCATCTTCTGGTGCCGGGGATCGCACTGCGCGGACAACCGCAGGTGATGTTCGCAGCGTCTCCTGCGTGGCGGACCCTGCTGTGCATGGCGTGACCTCGACCCTCACGTGACGGACAGCAGCCGTCGGGCCGGTGCGGGAGTGGGGAAGCTCCCGTGCCGGTTCGACACCGCATCGGCACCGTCTTCCCCTGGGTGCTGGAGGGACCGACCAGCGACAGGGGAGCGACATGCGCCGAAGCCAGACGATCACCACGCCCAGCACCGATCGCAGCACCGCGCGGGTGCGGGTCCCACGCGCCAGCCGGAGTGAGCAACCACCCCTGCCGTCCGCCGGCCGTCTCCACGAGGCGACATGCTGCCTCGACCGAGCCGAGCAGGCGCTGTGCGAGGCGAGGGCCGAGCCGCACGACGACCGGCGCTACGTCACCGCTCACGTCGCCGCGTTGCGGGCGACCGCCGCGGTGCTGGTGGTGCGGACCCGTCCGCAGAGCATGCGCCGCCAGAGCAACGCCTGGGTGCTGCTCGAACGAGTTGCCCCAGAGCTGGCCGAGTGGGCTGTCTTCTTCGCCGCCGGGGCTCCGAAGCGGGCGGCGGCCGAGGCCGGGCACGTGCATGTGGTCAGCAGCCGCGACGCCGACGACCTGGTGCGTGACGTCGAGACGTTCCTCGGGATCGTCGGGCGGCTGGTGGGCCTCGGTGGCTCCGTCGCCGGGCGGCCACGGTGATCGGCGACCCGTTCGTCCACCTGCACGTCGCCTCGGGCTACTCGCTGCGCTACGGCGCCTCCCATCCGCACGTGCTGGTCGAGCGGGCGGCCGAGCAGCAGATGGGCACTCTCGCGCTGACCGACCGGGACGGGCTCTACGGTGCGGTCCGGTTCGCCAAGGCATGCCTGCGGGCGGGCATCCGCCCGGTCCTCGGCGTCGACCTGGCGGTCGAGCCCACCGGCCTGCTCGAGGTCGGCTCTGGTGCCCGGCCGGCACCTGCTGCCCACGCACCGCGGGCCACTCCGGCCCGGGGAGGACCACACCGTGACGTCGCCGGCGTGCTGCCTCGGGTCACCGTCCTGGCGGCTAGCCGTGACAGCTGGGCCGGTGTGTGCCGCCTGGTCTCCGCCACCCACCTGCGCGGCGAGCGTGGCATCCCGGTGACCACGCTCGACCTCATCGGTGAGCACCTCGGTGGCCGCGACGCCGTGGTGCTGCTCGGACCCACCTCTGAGCTCGGTGCCGCGGTGACCCGTCGGCGTGACGATCTGGCGGCTGCGGTGCTACGGCGCTGGCGAGACGTCGTGGACACCCCCGACCTGCTCGTCGAGCTGGTGTCGCACCGGGTGCAGGGCTCGGGTCCAGGCAGCAGCACCCACGCGGCCCGCATGGCCGGGGTGGCCGACCGGCATGGCGTCGGGGTGGTGCTGACCAACGCAGTCCGCTACGCCGATTCGACCGATGCACCCGTGGTCGATGTCCTCGACGCGGTCCGCCGGCTGGTGCCGCTGGACGTCCGACACCTCGACCGGCGCAACAGCGAGGGACACCTCAAGTCCGGCAAGCAGATGAGCGAGGTCGCCGAGGAGATCAGCCGCCTGGCAGGCCTGGGCGGTCACAGCGACGCCGCCGACCCCCAGCGGCTGCTGGCAGGCACCCGGCGGCTCGCCGACCGTCTCGCCCTGGACCCGCGCGCCGACCTCGGGCTCGGCGAGGTGCACTTCCCGGAATTCACGGTCATCGACGGGGGCACCGGTGGGGGAGCCGGTGGGGTGGGCCTCACCGCCGAGGCCGTCCTGCGGCGGCGCTGCGAGGCGGGCATCGTGCGCCGCTACGGCAGCTCTGCCGGCGTACGCGTGCACGACCGGCTCGAGCACGAGCTCGGGATGATCGCCGGGCTCGGCTTCGCGTCGTACTTCCTGACCGTCGGCGACGTCTGCGACCTGATCCGCGACATGGGAGTCCGCGTCGCCGCCCGAGGTTCGGGTGCCGGCAGCCTCGTCAACTACGCGCTCGGCATCTCCGGGGTCGAGCCGCTCGGGCACGACCTGGTGATGGAACGGTTCCTGTCCCCGCTGCGTCAGGCGCTGCCCGACGTCGACATCGACGTGGAGTCCGCGCGTCGGCTCGATGTCTACGAGATGATCCTCGACCGCTTCTCCGGCGCCCGATGCGCCTGCGTGGCGATGATGGACACCTACCGGGTACGCCACGCGATCCGTGACGTCGGTGCTGCGCTCGGCATGCCCGGCGGCGAGATCGACACGATCGCCAAGGCGTTCCCGCACATCCGCGCCCGCGACGCCCAGGCAGCCCTGCGTGAGCTGCCCGAGCTGCGGGCCTCCGGGCTGGGCGAGGCCAGGCTCACCCTGCTGTTCGACCTGGTGACCCGGCTCGACGGCCTGCCCCGCCACGTCGCGCTGCATCCGTGCGGGGTGCTGTTGTCCGACGCGACCCTGCTGGACCGCACCCCGGTGGAGGCCAGCTACGCCGGATTCCCGATGAGCCAGTTCGACAAGGAGGACGTCGAGGACCTCGGGCTGCTCAAGCTCGACGTGCTCGGCATCCGGATGCAGTCGGCGATGGCCCACGCGATCACCGAGATCGAACGGATAGAGGGGGTCGGGCTCGACCTCGACGACCGGACCCAGGTGCCGCTCGACGACCCCGCGACGTACGCGTTGATCAGCCGGTCCAAGACGCTGGGCTGCTTCCAGATCGAGTCGCCCGGGCAGCGTGAGCTGGTCGGCAAGTTCGGGCCGGAGACCTTCGACGACATCATCACCGACATCTCGTTGTTCCGGCCCGGCCCGGTCAAGAGCGACATGGTGACGCCGTTCCTGTCCGCCCGGCAGGGCTGGCGTGCTCCGGTCTACCCGCACCCCGACCTGGAGTACACCCTGCGCCAGACCTGCGGGGTCGTCGTGTTCCACGAGCAGGTGCTGGAGATCATCAAGACCCTCGCCGGCTGCACGCTGGCCGAGGCCGACGAGCACCGCCGCGCCCTCGGTGACTTCGAGGGCAAGATCGACACGAGGGCCTGGTTCTACCCCCGGGCGTTGGGCCGTGGCTACGCCGTGCCGGTCGTCGACCAGGTGTGGGACATCCTTGAGGCGTTCGCGTCGTTCGGGTTCTGCAAGGCCCACGCCGCGGCGTTCGCCCTGCCGACGTACCAGTCGGCCTGGCTCAAGACCCACCACACCGCGGCGTTCATTGCCGGGGTGCTGACCCACGACCCGGGGATGTATCCCAAGCGGCTGATCCTCGACGACGCCCGCCACTTCGGTATCGCGGTGCTGGGCCTCGACGTCAACGAGAGCCGCGACGTCTACCGGGCCGAGCATGTCGGCCGCTTCGACGAGCCGCCGCCCAAGGTGCTGGGCGAGAACCCACGGACGGCACCCGACAGCGACCTGCCCGATGCCCGGGGCTACGGCATCCGGCTCTCGTTGGCCGACGTCAAGGGCATCTCCGACGCCGAGGTGACCCGGGTCATCGGCGGCCAGCCGTACCACTCGCTCACCGACTTCTGGCACCGGGCCAGGGTGTCGCGACCGGTGGTGGAGCGTCTCGTGCTCGCCGGCGGCTTCGACGGGATCTACGGCATCGGCTCCGCGGTCCCGGTACGCCGCCGCGGGCGGGTCACCCGGCGCGACCTGCTGCTGCAGGTGCTCGAGCTCGACCGGTGGGGGAGAGCCACGGCCCGGGCCGGACGACGCAGCAGCCGGGGCAGATCGGCCGGCACCGATCCGGGCCGGACCCAGGTGCGAGGAGCGGCGCACGGCGCCGACGACACCTGGGCCAAGGCAGCCGCGCAGTCCCAGACGTCGGCCGTGGTGGGTGTGGAGCCGGTGCAGCTGACCCTCGACCTCGGCGACGAGCCGGGGGAGGCCGAACGCTCGGGCCTGCCGGAGATGACCTCGACCGAACGAGTCCACGCCGAGCTGGAGATCCTCGGCCTGGACGTGAGCCGGCACGTCGTCGACTTCTACACCCCGATGCTGCAGGCACTGGGAGTCACCCGGTCACAGGCGCTCCTGGAGCAGCGCAGCCGCAGCACGCTGTTGGTCGCCGGGGTCAAGGTCGCCACCCAGACGCCTCCGATCCGGTCCGGCCGTCGTGTGGTTTTCCTGACCCTCGACGACGGCAGCGGGCCGCTCGACGCCACCTTCTTCGAGGACGCCCAGGGTCCCTACGCCGCAACCGTCTTCCACTCCTGGCTGCTGGTCGTGCGCGGAGAGCTCCGGCGCACCGGCCCCCGCGGGGTCTCCCTGCGGGCCACCGGCTGCTGGGAGATGTCGACGTTGCACGAGATCTGGCAGCGTGAGGGAACCGAGGGAGTGCACGCCCACCTCGAGCGGGTGCCCGAAGGATTCGGCGAGACGGTCGGCGAGCTGGCCGGGCAGGGAGCGGCGCAGAGCCGCTCGAGCCGGCCCGTCATGGCCGAGCCTGGCGGGCCCTCGAGCGGCCAGGGCAAGGGCGCGTACGCCGTCGACGTCTCGGAGCAGGGCATGACCGGCGGCGGGATGGGGCGGCGGCGGGTGCTCGTGCACACCAGCGGATTCCGACAGTCGCCGTACGCCGACGTCAAGCCGGCCGGTGAGGATGCCAAGTCCGCACCGCGCAAGCTGTGGCACAGCAGTCCGGGGAGCTCCGGGGGATGAGAG
>JALZKQ010000009.1 GCA_030859165.1 Actinomycetota bacterium | reverse complement strand
CCCACAGGGTCGCCGCCAGGGCCAGGCCACTGGCGCCGACCCCACCGACCTTGACGGCGCCGCTGGTGACTTGGCCGCGGCGCAGCGCTCGCAGGTGACCGGCGAGACCCTTGGGGCCGGTGGCGCCGCCGAGGTCGTCGTAGGCCCCGACGACGCCGATGGTCGCGACCCCGACCGCCGACGTCCAGCGGGTACGGGCCGGCACCCCGTCGGCCACCAGGGTGCCTACCACGAGCCCGGCCACGACCGCCGGTCCCTCCAGGAGTGTGACCCGGTGACCGGCGTGGTTGGTGCGGGTCCACCGCCGTGCCCCCCCGGGGGGCCGCCTGCGCAGCAGCAGCGACGCGCGTCGCGTAGCGACCGCCGCCGCGATCGCTGGCAGCACGCGTTGCAACCTAGCCTTCACCTGCGGCCCCGGGCTCGGGCGCCGCGATCTCCGGGACGCTGTCGTCGGCCCCGTCCCCGACGCCGTACTGGCCGGTCTCGTCGATCGCCTGCTGCGCCAGCGCCAACATGGTCGCGACCTGGCCCGCCGCGATCTGCGCCACGTCCACCGTGGAGACCGTGTCGGCCGCCTCGTTGTCCCGCACGGCGCTCACGGCGCCGCCGGCCTCGGCGGCCTCGGTGGGACCGGCCACGACCGTGCCCACCGCGACGGAGTCCATGGCACCCACCAGGCTGGACGTCAGCTCGTCCACGCCGGCCTCGGGAATATCCTGCGGGGATCCAGCGACGACCAGCAGCAGTGAGCCACGGGTCGAGGGCTCCCCCTCGTAGCTCAGGAAGCCACTGCCCTCGAAGGCGCTGCGGATCTCCTGGGACTTCGCGTCCAGCCCGGAGCCGCCGGGGACCGTCGTGAGCAGGCCGCGACCCACCGCGAACCCCACGATCTCGTAGCTGGTCGCGTCCTGCAACGAGGGAGTGCCCTCCGTGCCGGCGAGCACCTGGGTGGCGAGGCTCTGTGCGGTGGTCCGGTTGGCCGGATCAAGCAGCTCCTCGGAGATGCCCACCTCACCGGCGACCGTCCCGCCGGCCCGCTCGACGGCTGCACCGAGCGCGTCGACAGTGTCGGCGTCTGCACCAGGCAGGGTCATCAGCATCACGCTGTGGGTGCCGAGCCGGTTGTCGAGGACGGTGGGGGCGACGGCCTCGCTGAACTCGTCGTTGTACTCCGACACCGCGGCGGCCTGCTCGAGGTCCGTCCGCAGTTCCTCCTTCTCGGCCCGGTCCCGCTCGGCCTCGTTGACCAGACCGCCGGAGATCTCGTCACCGAGAGGCCCCGCACCGAGCGCGATACCCGTGGCCAGTGCCAGGAAGATCGCGACGATGGAGACGACGTGGTAGCGGAAGTCGATCACGAAACGATTCCCCGAAGCCAGTAGACGACGTCGTTCCAGCGGCTGTCGAGCACGTTCAGCCATGCCTCGCCGGTGGGCGTGGCGGAGAGGGCGACCAGCAGCGCCAGCATCCCCGAGATGATCAGCAGCAGGATCTGCCAGGTACGGATCCTGCTGCGGTAGAGCCGGCTCACTCCCTTGGCGTCGACCAGCTTGGGCCCGACCCGCAGGCGCGTCAGGAAGGTGCTCGCCATGCCGGAGCGACCCTTGTCGAGGAACTCCACGAGGGTCGCGTGGGTGCCGACCGCCACGATTAGTGGCGCTCCCTTGGAGTCGGCCAGCAGCATGGCGACATCTTCGCTGGTGCCGGTAGCCGGGAAGGTGACACCCTCGACGCCGAGGCGTTCGAGCCTTTCCATCCCGGGGGCACGACCGTCGCGGTAGGCGTGTACGACCAGCTCGGCGCCACAGCGCAACGTGGCGTCGGACACCGAGTCCATGTCACCGATGATCATGTCCGGCGTGTAGCCGGCTTCGACCAGGGCGTCGGCGCCGCCGTCGACACCACACAGGACCGGACGGTACTCGCCGATGTAGTGCCGCAGGGCTGCGAGATCCTGCTTGTAGTCGTACCCGCGGACCACGATCAGCACGTGCCGGCCATCGATCTGGGTCTCGACGTCCGGCACACCGACCCCGTCGAGCAGCAGGTCGCGCTCACGTCTGAGGTACTCCATGGTGTTGGCCGTGAACGCCTCGAGCTGCGAGGACAGCCCGGCCCGAGCCTCCGCCATCAGCTCGAGGATGCGTTCGGCGTCGTACACCTCGCCGCTGCCGACCTGGCGGCCGTCACGGTAGATCGCCCCGGCGTCGATCCGGATGCGCTGGCCCTCGTCGAGCACCGCGAGCAGGTCGTCACCCGTGTGGTCGACCAGCGGGATCCCGGCAGCGGCAATGATCTCCGGGCCGAGGTTCGGGTACCGCCCCGAGATCGACTCCGAGACGTTGATGACCGCGCCGACGTCGCACGCGACGAGGGCCTCGGCGCTGACCCGGTCGATGTCCACGTGGTCGATGACCGCGATGTCGCCGGGCTTCAGGCGTTTGGTCAGGTTCTTCGTACGCTTGTCGAGCCGAACGACCCCGGTCACACCGGGTTCGGGGGCCTGCTTGGCGCGGCGGCGGGAGGACAGACGCATCGGGCGTCATCCTGCCACGCGGGGACCGGCGCTCAGTGCCGGTGGCCCGACCGCTCGCTCGCCGCGAGGTCGAGCATCTCTCGGGCGTGGGCCTGTGCTGCCCCGGACTCCTCCACACCGGCCAGCATCCGGGACAGCTCCTCGACCCGTGAGGCGCCGTGCAGCCGGATCACCCCACTCGTCGTGACGGCTCCGTCGTCGGTCTTGACGACCCGGTGGTGGTGATCGGCGAAGGCGGCGACCTGCGGCAGATGGGTCACCGCGATCACCTGGGCCTGCTGCGCCAGCCTGGCGAGCCGGCGGCCGACCTCGATCGCAGCGCGACCACCGATGCCGGCGTCCACCTCGTCGAAGACGAAGGTCGGGGTCGCCGCGGTGTCGGCGAGCACCACTTCGAGCGCCAGCATCACCCGCGACAGCTCGCCGCCACTGGCCCCCTTGGCAAGCGGGCGTTCCTGTGCACCGGCGTTGGCGGCGAGCAGCATCTCGACCTCGTCGGCGCCGTGCGGGCCGAGATGCTCCTCGGTCAACGGCCGTGGTCCACCGACCGACACCACGATCCGGGCGTGTGGCATGGCCAGCTCGGTGAGCTCGGAGCTGACCTGCGTGGACAGGTCCCCGGCCGCCTGACGGCGCGCCTGGCTCAAGGCGGCGGCCCGCTGCAGCAGCGAAGCGGTCAGCTCCTCGCGCTCCAGGCGCAGCGACTCGATGCGCTCATCGGCCCCCTCGAGTTCGAGCAGCTGCTGGTGCGCGTCCTGCGACCAGGCCAGGACCGTGTCCAGGTCGCTACCGTAGCGACGGATCAGGCCGCTCAACGCGGCACGGCGCTCCTGGACAGCGGCCAGGCGAACCGGGTCGGACTCGACTGCGGTGGAGTAGGTCGCCAGATCGGTCCCGAGGTCGACCAGCTGATACGACAGCTCGGCCGCACGATCGGCAAGCTCGGCGACCGTAGGGTCATGGTCGCGCTCGGCTTCGAGCAGGGCGCGTGCCGTCGAGGTCAGCGAGGCGGCATCTGCGCCGAGCTCGGCGCCACCGGACAGACATGCGTGCGCCTGTCCCGTCGCCGTCCGCAGGGACTCCGCGTTGGCCAGGCGGTCTTCCTCGAGGCGCAACTGCCCCTCCTCGTCCGGCTGCGGCGAGACGACCTGGATCTCCTCGAGACCGAAACGCAGTCGTTGGACCTCACGCGCCCGCTCCCGCGCCCGAGCGACCAGCTCGCCGAGCAGCACACCGACGGCACGCCAGCGGTCGTAGGCCGGCCGGTAGTCGCCCAGCAGGTCGGAGACCACGCGTCCGGCGAACCGGTCGAGCGCGGCGCGCTGGGCAGCCGGTCGCAGCAGCCGGTGCTGGTCGCTCTGGCCGTGCACCGCGACCAGCTGGTCACCCACCGAGGCGAGGGTCGCGGCCGGCACGCCCGCGCCACCGACGTAGGCGCGTGATCGTCCCTCGACCGACACGGTCCGCGCGACCACCAGCTCGTCATCGGCGTCGACCTCACCACCGGCTTCGTCCACGCGGCGGCGGACGTCCGGGTGCGCGCCGATCCCGACCCGGGCTTCGACCCGGCACCGGTCGCTGCCGTGGCGCACCAGCCCGGAGTCGGCGCGGACACCGCGGAGCAGACCGAGCGCTGTGACCACCATCGTCTTGCCGGCCCCGGTCTCGCCGGTGATCACCGTGAAGCCGGGGCCGAGCTCGAGCACCGCTTCGTCGATCACGCCGAGGTCACGCAGCCGGATCTCGTGCCACACGGCCCTCACGCCTCCCGTCGCTGGGTCCTGCCCCGCCATCCGGTCACGGGCAATTCGAACTTGCGCACCAGACGGTCCGCGAAAGGCGCGGCGTGCAGTCGCGCCAGCCGCACGGGGCGCTCCCCGGAACGCACCTCCACCCGGGCGCCTGGCGGCAGCGTGCGGGTTCGACGCCCGTCGCACCACAACACCGCCTGGGCGTCACCACGAGCCAGGACCTCGATCGCCAGCACGGAGTCCGGCGAGACCACCAGGGGCCGGGCGAACAGAGCGTGTGCGCTGATCGGCACCATGAGCAGCGCCCGTACCTCCGGCCACACCACCGGTCCGCCCGCCGAGAAGTTGTACGCCGTCGAGCCCGTCGGGGTGGCGCAGACGACTCCGTCGCAGCCGAAGCGGGACACCGGCCGCGAATCCACCTCGACGACCACCTCGAGCATGCGCTCGCGTGCCGCTTTCTCGACGCTCGCGTCGTTCAGCGCCCAGTCGCGGTGCACCACGTCGCTGTCGACCCGGACGCACACGTCCACGGTCAGCCGCTCCTGCACGGTGTAGGTCCGGTGGACCACGTGCGCAACCGTGGCCTCCATGTCATCGATGTCGGCCTCCGCGAGGAAGCCGACGTGTCCGAGGTTGACGCCCAGCAGCGGCACCCGCGACGGACGTGCGAGCTCGGCCCCCCGCAGGATCGTGCCGTCGCCACCGAAGACCACGACGAGCTCGCAACCGTGTGCAGCGCGGTCGTCCGCGGACACGACCTCGGCAGCACCGGCCACGGGACCGATGTCCGGCGCCTCGTCAGCCAGCAACCGGACGCCTATGCGAGCTGCGGCCAGCCGCTGGCAGAAGTCGGCCGCCGCCGTGCTCGCCCCCTCTCGCCCGGTGTGGGCGAGGACCAGGACGCGGCGCTCGGCTGCTTGTTCGGTCGGCCTCAGGGCGCGGGTCTCGCTCACCGGACCACCTTCTCACCCGGGGGTCCGGCAGCCACCGCGGCTTCGACGGCTTCACGGTGCGGCGGGCCGGCATCTCGGCGCAGCCACAGGAAGTACTCGACGTTGCCGGCTGGGCCGGGCAACGGACTGGCCTGCACGGCGCGGGTGCCCCAGCCGAGTCCGTTGGCCGCGGTGGCGACGCCGAGGACTGCGTCGACGCGTAGCCAACGGTCGCGGACCACCCCGCCAGGTCCGAGGCGTCCCCGGCCGACCTCGAACTGCGGCTTGACCATGACCACCAGGTCACCGTCGTCGTCCAGGACCCCGGTGAGGGCCGGAAGCACCAGGCGCAGGGAGATGAAGGACAGGTCGCTCACGACCACGGCAACGGTGCCGTGGATCAGCTCGGGGGTCAGGTCACGAACGTTGGTGCGGTCGTGCACCCGTACCCGTGCATCGTTGCGCAGGTCCCAGCGGAGTTGTCCGTAGCCGACGTCGACGGCCACCACCTCGCGTGCACCGGCCCGCAGCAACACATCAGTGAAGCCACCGGTCGATGCGCCGGCATCTAGACACCGCAGCTCACGCACGTCGAGCCCCATCGGCCCGAACACGCCGAGCGCGCCGGCGAGCTTGTGACCCCCACGCGATGCGTACTCGGTCGGGCTCGCTGCCTCATGGACGACGATCGCCTGGTCGGTCGTCACGGCGGTGGACGGCTTGCCGGCCGGCATCCCGGCGACCAGCACCCTCCCATCGGTGATCATCGCAGTCGCCTGCTCACGCGAACGCGCCAGACCGCGGCGTACGAGCTCCGCGTCGAGCCGTAGTCGTCGGGGCACGGAGTCAGTCAGCGGGATGCTCGGCGTTCGGCGCCGAGCTCAGGTGGTCGCTCAGGCGGCGGTGCACCTCGGTGTACACGGCGACGTGCTCCTCTATCGGGTGGTCGTCCAGCGTCGCCAGCAGCGCAGCGACCTCGGCCGGCTCGAGCGCGCCCGGGTCGTCGCTGTCGTGCTCGCTCATCGTCAGACCTCCGGGTCGCTCGCGGTGTCGTCCGTGCCCATCATGGACCGCATCGCCTCACCTGCCTCGTACGTGCTCGGCGGGGAAGCGCCGCTGTCTGCATGGTGCCAGGCACAGCCGACGACGGCGCGCACGAAGGCGACGAGCGCGGCGTGTCCGTTCCGCGCGCTGGCTTCGGGTCGGCTGTCCCGGACGCGGACCACGCCGGTCTCCACCCTCGCGACGAAGCCGCCGCAGGTGGCGACGCCGCCGTCGATCGAAACCCGGGGATGCGCGACCCAGAGGCCGCCGAGGTCGGGTGCCACGAAGGTCGGTCGCTGCGACGGTGGCGCGCTGGTCAGGTCGTCGAGACCGGTCACACCGGTGAGGACCAGCAGGCTGTCGGCGCCGACGCGGTTCGCACCCTCGATGTCGGTATCGAGGCGATCTCCGATGACCAGTGGCCTCGTCCCGCCGACCCGCAGGACGGCCTCGTCGAACAACGCAGGCTCGGGTTTGCCGGCCACCTCCGGACGAGCTCGCGTGGCCGCAGCGACCGCCTCGACGAGCATGCCGTTGCCCGGTGCAGTCCCGCGAGAGGTCGGCACGGTCCGGTCGGTGTTGCTGGCGTACCACGCGAGCCCTGCGGCCACGGCATAGGACGCCTCGGCCAGGTCGGCCCACCCGACCTGCGGTCCGAACCCCTGCACGACCGCGATCGGGTCCTGCTCGAGGCCGGCGACCGGCCGGAGCCCGCAGTCCGCCAGCGCCGCTCGCAGGCCGTCACCACCGACGCACAGGATCCGTGCACCGGCACCGAACCGGTCGGCCAGGAGCCGCGCGACGGCCTGTGCCGAGGTGACGACCTCGTCGTCGTGCGCCGCCACCCCCAGCTGACGCAGATGCGCTGCCACGACGGCAGCTGAGCGGGACGCGTTGTTGGTGACGAAGGCGATCCGCAGCCCGCGGGAGCGCACCGCTTCGACGTGCTCGGGAGCACCGGTCACGGCCCGACCGCCACGGTAGACGACCCCGTCGAGGTCGAGCATGGCCACGTCGTAGCCTCCCACCAGCTCCTCGTCGCGTACGGCGAGCCGATGGATCTCGCGTCGTCGGTCCGGCACCGGGCCTCCTGGCGGTGGTCTGACAGGAGCACAGCCTAGGATGCGCCGGTGCCCGCCGATCCCGTTCAAAGCCTCCCGCGGCTCCGGGTCCGGCCGTTTCGCGGTTGGCGCTACGTCGAGCCCGAAGCCACCGACGCCCTGTCCGGGCTCATGCAGCGGGTTCTCTCCTCCGACGACCCCGACCGGGTCCCCGGGGTGGTCGCGAGCCTGCGCAACTGGCGTGAGCGCGGTCTGCTCGTCCAGGATCCACGGCCGGCCTTCTACGTCTATCGCGGGGAGTTCGAGGGGCATTCGGTCGTCGGCGTCGTGTGCGGTATCTCCGTGCACCCACCCGCGGACAGGGTCGTGCTCCCGCACGAGGCGATCAGCACGAGCATGGTCGAGCGGCAGGCCCGACTCATGACGGCCATGAACGGTCAGCCTGAAGCAGTCGTGACGGTACGTCGTGGCGGACGGCCGGTGCGGTCGGTGCTCGGTGCCGTGCTGCAGGACGCACCAGCCGTGCAGTTCAGCGACGTCGCCGGGCGGCACAGCGTGTGGCGCGCGCAGGAGCCCTCCCTCGTTCGGGCGCTGGAGACCGTGCTCGACGGCTCCCGCCTCCTGCTGGCCGACGGCCACCACCGTCACGCGGCCTACCGTCAGCTCGGCCACCGGCTGGGGCTGGCCATGGTCGTGGACGACGGTGAGCAGGGACTGCGTCTCGGTGCGATCCACCGGGTGCTCCCGGCCGTGGGGATCGACGCGATCACCGCGACACCCGGTGTCCGCGTGACCCACCTGGGGTCCGGACCGGGACACGCGGTCCGCCTGCACCGCAGCAGGCGAGCCGATGCTCCGGCCGACACGTGCCGCGTCAGCGACGGCCGCGACGTGTGGCAGGTCGAACCCGCCACCCGGACGCAGAGCAGCGCACTGTTGGCCGTCCCCGACCTCGCGGTGTCCCGCCTGCACGCCCAGTGGCTGCCGCGGTGGGGTGTTCCGGAGGCTGAGATCGCCTACGTGCACGATGCGGAGGAGGCCGTAGCCCTCGCCGGGTCACGTGGCGGGCTCGCCGTACTCATGCCGCGCCCACGAATCGACGCCGTCTTCGACACGGCCCTGCGGGGCGAGCTGCTGCCGGCGAAGGCGACGTCCTTTCGCCCGAAGCCACCCGTCGGCCTGGTCCTGCGTCACTGGCCCGGCGGCCACGAGGATGCCTGATCGGCCACCGATGCCCGCTGCAGCGGGTCGCGAGGAGCTGGTCCGCGACCTGGCGATCCTCGCCGTACCGGTCCTCGAGCTGCCGGGACTCGCCGCACCCGTGCCACGTCGATCTCGACCATGCTGGCCACACCCGCGCCGGTGCGCCAGAAGCGCCGGCGCAAGGCGCCCTCGACCACCACGTGCTCATCCGGCTGCAGCGCGAGCAGCGTCGTCCGGACGCGCTTGCCCCAGGCGACGCACTCGAACGTGTCGACCGTGGTCCGTGAGGTCCCCCGGCTCGACGTCGCGTCCCGGCGACGCACCGGACGCGACGCCGGGCGCGGCACCACCACCCGCAGGCTTACCAGGGTGTCCCCGCTCGGCAGTGTGCGCTCACGTGCACTGCGCTGACCCGCCCGAGCACGCGCACCTCGTTGACGTACTCGCCGCTCGTCCCGACTGCCATCGCTCCACCTCCGACCTCACTGTGCTCGACGCAGGCGGCGCACGGGGGTGGCCCCGCAGAATCTGTGCAGGAAGCGCCCGTCAGTCCAGCTGGGTGTCAACACCCAGCGCTGCAAGCCGGTCGTCGGCGTCGGTGGCCGCGTGCACGTCCGCCGCGACGGTCCGGTGGAACCAGGTGACCGCCTCGTCCCTCCGGCCGCTCGCCTCGAGCGCGTCGGCGTAGGCGTAACGCAGGCGTGCGACCCAAGGCTGCCGGGACCGGGACCCGATCGGCGCGCTCTCGAGCAGCTGCAGGGCCGCCTCGAGCTGCCCCATGTCGCGGCGTGCCCCGGCCGCGACGATCACGATCTCCACCTGGCCTGCCTGGTCGAGCTGCGACACCCCGGCCTCCTGGGACAGCGCCACCGCACGCTCCGGTCGCCTCAGGGCCCGCTCGCAGTCGGCCATGATCGGCAGGTAGTCCCATGACCCGTTCATCCGCTTCGCTGCGCGCAGCTCCGCGAGCGCCTCGGAGTAGCGGCCGCAGGCGTAGGCGGTCTCCCCGACGGCTTCTCGCACGACCGCGACACGGGCCGCCATGGCCCGCGCGGCCTTGGCGTGCGCGTAGGCGTTCTCGGGTTCCTTGTCGGCGAGCCTTCCTGCCATGACCAGGTGGGCGGCGACACGTTCCACCACCCTCACCGGCAGCCCGGACAACTGGCGGTGCACGAACTTGTCCAGCTCGCGCCCGGTCACGTCGTCCGGGATCTCCGGACCATCGGGCCTGCGTTCGGGTTCGCGTCGCGCCCGGCTCGACCCGGTCGTGGCACGAGGCCTGCTGTCACCGCGGAACCGCCGGCCATCGGGGGACTCCGGTGGCCCACCGCGACCGGCTGCACCACGACCCGGCCCGCCGGAGCTGCGGCCGGCACGACCGGAAGCGTCCCAGCGGTCCTCGCCGCGACGCCCCGCACCGCCCCGATCCCCAGGAGCAGCCATGTCGACACCTTCCCTCCACCGGCGCGCAGCCGGGGTCGAACGCACAGCAGACGCGGGAGGCTGCCTTGAAGGCAACCTCCCGCGTCTGAAGGGTGTTGTCCGGCGACGTCCTACTCTCCCACACGGTCTCCCGTGCAGTACCATCGGCGCTGAAAGGCTTAACTTCCGGGTTCGGAATGGAGCCGGGTGTTTCCCTTTCGCCATGGTCGCCGAAACACTA
>JALZKQ010000069.1 GCA_030859165.1 Actinomycetota bacterium | reverse complement strand
GTCCCCGCTGCACGGCCGGCGCGTCGCGGGCCGGAACGACGCCGGGCGCCGGGCCGTGGCCGTCCTGGGCGTTGAGCGCGAACGACCAGCCCTCGAAGCCTCCGGGGACGACGGAGCGGTTCTTGCCCCCGGCGCCGCTGTAAACCCACTCCCCGCCGTCCTCGGCGTGGAAGTAACCCCAGTAGCCGGTGTTCGGCGGCGTGTCGATGCAGGCCTCCCGGTAGTCCTCGTGACCTGCCAGCGGCAGCTCCTCCGCGGCCGACGGGCGGTCCTCGATGCGGCAGATGAACGCCTCGCCCCACCGCTGGACGCCGTCGACCTGGAAACCGGCCGCCTTGAGCGCCTCGAGCCCGGTGCGAGGCTGCGACCCCGAGGCGCAGCGCACGATGCTGTCACCGCCCAGCCCCTGGAAGTCGACCACGACGGTGACCCCGTCCTCGCCGGGACAGAACCCCGCGCTCCCCCGGTCGTCGTCGACCGCGTGTGACGGGGCGGCCGCGACGAGCAGGGTGATCACCGCCGACGCACACAGCGCCGGACGCATCATCAGCGCAGGCCCCGTGCGCGTCCGACGAGTACGCCGGCCGTCAGCAGCGGGACCAGGCCGCCGAAGCCGAGCGTCCACAGCGGCAGGCTGGACCGCTGAGGTGGCGTCTCGCCGAGCTCCCCCAGGGACGGCCCGCCGAGTCCGAGCAGCGCCTGCGACGTGGCGCGACGCCATTGATCCCGGCCCGCCGAGGGGATACCCGCACGCAGGCCGTTGCGTAGTCCGGCGGCGTCGTAGGCGATCGCCCCGTGCTCGCCGGCGACGGCCGTGCCCGCGACCTGGGGCCGGGTGAGCTGCATGGACACGATCCACCGTTGCGCCTGTCCCGCTGCCTGGATGCGGCCACCGGCGTACAGGGCCTGCCCGGCCAGACCGGTGCTGTTGGTGTTGGCACCCGGTGTGCTCGCGCCGCCCCCGAACGAGCCATCGGATCGCTGCGCCCGCTCGATCCAGTCCAGGGCTGCGCTGATCGGCCGGTCGAGCCCGGTGACACCGGACTCACGGGCAGCCATGAGTGCCTGGACCGCCACGGCGGTCGCATCCGCGCCCGGCCGGCTGCCGGCCTGGTCGCATGCGGTCAGGGGGTCGCTGACGACCCGGAACCAGCCGGGCCTGCACTGCTCACTCAGCAGGAAGTCGACGGCCGGATCCGGTACCCCGCCGGTGTTGGCGAGACCGATCACCGCCAGGGACTGGCCGAAGACGTTGCTGGAGTCGAACCCGGTCCCCTCGTCCGACAGCCGGCCGGGCTGGTCCGCACGCGGGCCCTGGATCAAAGCCAGCGTCTCGGCGCGCAGGTCGTAGCCGGCGAAGGTCGCCGGGTCGACACCGGTCACCGCGCTGGCAGCGAGCAGCTTGGCCACGGAGCCGGCGATCCGGACGTCCGGGTCGTCGTACAACGCCGGGCCGAGGAAGGTGTCGGCGTCGCGCTCGAGGGCACGCATGATGGCGCGTGTGCTCTGCGCACCCACGTCGGCGGCATGCAGCGCGAGCAACGCGTCCAGGGTGAGGCCCCAGTCGGTGCCACCGCCGGGCCCGGGCAGCGAGCCCCTGCGCAGCTCTCCGATCAGCCAGGCGGCCCCGATGTCCGCCGCATCCGCCGGGACGGACGCGTACGAAGCGGAGGTCTGCGTACGCGTCGTCGGCCGTCGGGGCCGTACTCCTGGCTTGGGGTGGTTGCCCCCCGAGCGCAGCGAGAACGACCACCCCTCGAAGCCTCCGGGGATGACCGTCGTGGTCGAGGCACCGGACCGGCTGTACTTCCAGCTGCCGCCGGCCTTGGCGCGCCAGTAGCCCCAGAACGCCGAGGGTGGCGGTGTGTTGACGCACTTCTCCTCGTACGACGGGTTGCCTCCGATCCGCAGCTTCTCGTTGGGGGCCGGACGCCCCTGGATCCGGCAGATGAATGCTGATCCGTAGCGCTGGGTGCCTCTCGGCTCGAGCCTGGCCCGCTTCAGGGCCCACAGGCCGCTCCTGCCCTTGCTCGGTCCCTTGGCGCAGCGCACGACTGTCCGACCGGAGTGATCCCGGTACGCGCCGAGCTTCTGGAAGTCGACCACGACCGTGATGCCCTTGCGGGTCCGGCACTTGCCGGCGTACCAGGTCCGGGCCGCCTTGGCCGGTACGACCGCTGCCTGCCCGAGCGAATGCTGCGCGTCGTGGGCTGTCGGGACGAGGGCACGCGCGTACCCCGGTGTGATCGGCAGCACGGCAACGACCGCGACCAACGCGCCGATGGCGCTCCAGCGGGCGAACGGTTGGCAGACAACACGTACGGTCGCGACGCGGTACACCATGTCGGTCCTTGTCCCGAGGAGATCGAGTCCCCGGTGATCTGACCGTTGCCGACGACTGAGCGGCTCGGCCGGCGTCTGCCGGGGCTTCGGTCCGTTGTCCTCGACAGTCCATTGAAGCCGGAAGCGGCCGATGCAGGTGATCCGACTCGTGGCCTGCGTCGTGCCGGCCACCCACGGCTGCGGGACAGTGCCGGGATCTGACCGGCTTCCCCTGATCGGTGCTGTGCTCGTCAGTATGTGCCACCTGTGTCCGGCGAGTCCAGCGCACCGGCTCGACCACCGAAGTGGTCGCGGATCAACCACCCGAGTCGGTCGTCGTGGTTGATCTGCGACCAGATCGAGGTACCCGGAGCCGCCCCCTGTGGACGATCGCCGACGCGCTCCGGTGATCGGTACCAGACTCGGCCGGTGCCGCCGCCCAACCCAGTGCCCGAAGCACTGCGCCATCGTCGGTTCACCGTGGCGCAGGCGCGCGCGCACGGTGTCACCGCCCGCATGGTGCAGGGCCGTCGATTCCGCCGCCTGCTCGACGGCGTCCACGTGTGCGTCGACACCCCGGTGGACCTGCGTGTCTGGCTCCGCGCGGCTGTGCAGGTGCTGCCCGGCGATGCCGTACTCACCCACGTGACCCGGTTGCACGCCCTCGGGGTCCACGTCGGCCCGGCCTGGCCGCTGCGTTTCGCGTCGACCCACGTCCACCGCACCCGGCGGCAGGAGCTGCAGGTGACCCGTGTCCGCGTCCTGCCGCCGAACGAGCACCGGGTCGCCACCGTCGAGCACGCATGGGTCACCGCGTGCGCCGACCTCGATCTCGTCGATGCGGTCACGGCGGCCGACTGGCTGCTGCACCTGCGCCGCACCGACCGCGCCCGGCTGGAGGCCTACGCCCGGTCGTTCCACGGCCGCGGCGCAGTGGCGGCCCGCCGCGCGGTGGTCCTCGTGCGTGACCGGGTCGAGTCGCCACGCGAGACCTACCTACGACTACTCCTGGTGCTCGCAGGACTGCCCGAGCCGCAGTGCAACGTCGACCTCGGCAGTGACCGCGCGTTCGTCGGGCGTGCCGACCTCGTCTTCCTGGCGTACGCGCTCATCGTCGAGTACGACGGGCGCGACCACGCTCAGGTCGTGACCCAGTGGAACCGCGACCTCGAGCGCCTCGATGCCTTCGAGGACACCCGGTGGGGCTACGTACGCGTGACCGCTCACCGGCTCAAGCGGCCCCGCGACGTCGTCAGGCGCGTGCATGCCAAGCTCGTCGCCCGCGGGTATGACGGACCGGCGCCGGTGTCCACACCACGGTGGGTGGCGCTGTTCGAGCACCGCACCGCGGCCCGACGCGCAGCCGAGAGCCCCGCGCCGACGTCCTGGGCATGAATCGGTCGTACATGTACCACCCGAGTCGCGCGGTGTGGTCGATCTGCGACCGATTCGCCCGTGAGCGGCCGCACCTGACGTGGTGACGGCATGCGTGGCAGGATGCCGGGCGACCCCCGGGAGCCCGGAGAAGGAGTTCGCATGCTCGACAAGGTGGTGGGCAGCCCCGCCGAGGCCGTCGCCGACGTCGCGTCCGGGTCGACCCTGGCAGTCGGCGGCTTCGGCCTGTGCGGGGTGCCCATGGCGCTGATCACGGCGCTGCTGGACACCGACGTGACCGATCTCGAGGTTGTCTCCAACAACTGCGGTGTGGACGGATGGGGGCTCGGCGTCCTGCTGTCCCGGCGTCGGATCCGGCGGATCATCGCCAGCTACGTCGGCGAGAACAAGGAGTTCGCCCGGCAGTACCTCGCCGGTGAGGTGGAGGTCGAGCTCACCCCGCAGGGAACCCTGGCCGAGCGTCTGCACGCCGGCGGCAAGGGCATCCCCGCGTTCTACACCGCGGCCGGCGTCGGCACCCAGGTGTCCGAGGGCGGGATCCCGTGGCGGTACGACGGCGAGGGCAACGTGATCTTGTCGTCGCCGGCCAAGGAGGTCCGCTCCTTCGAGATCGACGGCGAGACTCGCGACTACGTGCTCGAGCACTCGATCCGGGCGGACGTCGGGCTGGTCCGCGCCCAGCTGGGCGACCGGCACGGCAACCTCGTCTTCCACGAGTCGGCGCGCAACTTCAATCCGTTGTGCGCCATGTCGGGACAGGTGACCATCGCCGAGGTCGAGCAGATCGTCGAACCGGGGCAGCTGCCTGCCGCCGACGTCCACCTGCCGGGCATCTTCGTGCACCGGGTGGTGCAGCTGACGGCTGAGCAGACCGCCGAGAAGCCGATCGAGAAGCGCACCGTCCGTACCCGCCGGGAAGGAGCCTGCACATGAGCGTGTCCCGCGAGCAGATGGCGGCCCGGGCCGCCGCCGAGCTGAGTGACGGTTCCTACGTCAACCTGGGGATCGGCATCCCGACGATGGTGCCCAACTACGTACGACCCGGTGTCGAGCTGGTGCTGCACTCCGAGAACGGCATCCTCGGGGTCGGCCCCTACCCGTACGAGGACGATGTCGACCCGGATCTCATCAACGCCGGCAAGGAGACCGTCACCCTTCGGCCCGGAGCGTCCTTCTTCGACTCGGCGCTGTCCTTCGGAATGATCCGCGGCGGCAAGGTGGATGCCGCCATCCTCGGCGCCATGCAGGTGTCGCGCACCGGCGACCTGGCGAACTGGATGATCCCCGGCAAGATGGTCAAGGGCATGGGGGGTGCGATGGACCTCGTGCACGGCGCCAAGCGTGTCATCGTATTGATGGAGCACGTCGCCCGCGACGGCAGCCACAAGATCCTCGACGAGTGCTGGCTACCCCTCACCGGAGTCGGTGTGGTCGACCGGATCGTCACCGATCTCGCGGTCATCGATGTCACCGGGGACGGCCTGCTGCTGGTCGAGCACGCCCCCGATGCCAGCATCGAGGAGGTGCAGGCCGCCACCGGTGTCGAGCTGGTCGTGCCCGACGACGTCCGCCCGATGCCGCGGGTCGACCTCGCGTCCTTCGGCTGATGGCGAGCGCATGAGACTCGCCCTCGCCGCACCGCACACCGCTGCCCTCGACGCGGCCGCGCAGGTCGTACGACAGGGCGGGACGGTCGTGGATGCCGCGGTCGCCGGCGCCGCGTCGCTGGCGGTGGTCGCCCCCCACCTGAACAGCGCCGGAGGCGACGTGATCGCCCTGATCCGCTCGCCCGACGGGGTCACGACCTGCCTCAACGCCAGCGGTGCGTACGGGTCCGGCGGGACTGCAAAGCGACTGCTGGACGAGGGCGGCACCATGCCGACGTACGGACCGGCAACGGTGAGCGTCCCCGGCGCCGTCTCCGGCTGGCAGGCGCTGCTGGACACCGGTGGTTCCCTGCCGCTCGGCGACGTGCTGGCGCCCGCGATCAGGCAGGCCACCGAAGGCGTGCCGATCAGTCCCGGCCTCGGGTCGTCCCTGCAGCGCAGCGCCGAACGGCTGTTCGCCGACCCGGGCTTCCGATCGGTCTTCGCACCGGACGGGCAGCCGCTGCGCACCGGTGAGGTGCTGCGGCAACCGGCGCTCGCGGCGACGTTGGAGGAGCTTGCCTCGAACGGCCTGAACACGTTGTACGCCGGCCGGCTGGCGCAGCGGCTGGCGGCCGGACTGCACCGGCTCGGCGTGCCGGTGACCGCCGCGGACCTCGCTGCGCACCGGGTGGAGGTGTGCGAGCCGCTGGTCGGTGCGCACCGCGGGGCGCGAGTGCTGACCGCTCCCCCGAACTCGCAGGGCTACCTGCTGCTGGCCATCCTGGCGGCGCTCGACCTGGACGAGGAGTCGGAGCCGGATGCTGCGCTGCTGGCGGAGGTGTTCGCGGGCGCCGATGCGCTGCGAGACGCCGAGCTCGCCGACCCGCGCTCGATGACCGTGTCGCCGGGGTCGCTCGTCTCCCGCGTACGGGCGCAGGGCCTACTCGACAAGGCGCGGGAGCGGCTCGCGTCCGGTCGGGCGCAGTTGCGGTCGGGGCCGGTGCCCGACGGGGACACCGTGGCGCTGACCGCGGTGGGTGACGACGGGACGGCGGTGTCGCTGATCCAGTCCAACTTCCACGGCTTCGGTGCCGGGCTGCTTGAGCCGGACACCGGGCTGAGCATGCACAACCGGGGCTGCTTCTTCTCGCTCACGACCGGGCATCCCAACATCCTGGCGCCGGGCAGAAGACCCGCCCACACGCTCATGCCGGTGCTGGTGGAGCACGCGGACGGCAGCATCGCGGCGCACGGCACGATGGGTGGTCGACAGCAGCCGCAGATCCACACCCACCTGATGCAGAGCACGCTGCAGGGTGCTACCCCGCAGCAGGCCGTGTCGGCGCCCCGGTTCGTCGTGGGATCCCGCGACTCCAGCTCGGTCACCGACCGGGTTCTGGCCGAACCAGAAGTGGATGCGCGGGTCATCGAGCAGCTGGGCCGGTGCAGCCTGCCGGTGCAGGTCGCCGGTGACAGGAACACCGTCGGGCACGCGATGATCTCGCGTCTTTGCGCCGACGGGTCGTTGGAAGCGGGGGCGGACCCCCGTGCTGACGGTGGCGTGCTGCTGAGCTAGGAGCCGGGGTGTCACAATGGTCTGTGTGTGGTGGCAGCTGGTGTCCGGGGCCGTGGCGGGCTTGTTCGTGCTGTGGCTCGTCCTGATCGTCTCCCTCGTGGTCGTGCGACCCGAGACCGCTCGGCTGACCGACTCGCTGCGGCTCCTGCCGGACGTGGTGCGGCTGACCTCGCGACTGGCTCGTGACCCCGGACTTCCACGGTCCGTGCGGTGGCGGTTGTGGTTGGTGCTCGCCTACCTCGCGCTGCCCATCGACCTGGTCCCGGACGTCATCCCCGTCCTCGGGTACGCCGACGACCTGATCGTGGTTGCCCTGGGCCTGCGGTCGGTGGCACGCCGGGCAGGGACCGTGACCCTGGCGCGACACTGGCCGGGGAGTGCGGACGGGTTGGCCGCCGTCCTGCGGCTCGTCGGGCTCGCACCGGCCGTGACTTCGGCCGCGCAGTAGTCACCGCGGGCCATCTCCTCGACCGAACGGAAGGTGCCCGCTGACCGTACGGTTGCCGGACCCGACCGCTTCGCAGCGCCCGACGCGGCTCATCACCCGATGCGGGCACACAACGGGCGTACATAGCATCGGCGCAGGATCTCCGCCAGCCATCAGGGGCACGCCATGAACTACCTGCGACTGCTGCGCCTCTGGCTGCAGGTCGAGCGGCGTGCCCATGGCCTGCATCGCGCCCAGGATGCGGCCGAGCGCACCCACCTGTCCCTGGCCCTGCCGTCCCGGTCCACGACAGGTGCATGCGGCACGGCCGCCCTGAGCTGGTCGTCCGCGGACCCCCTGGCGGTCCATCTGTCGTACCTGCAGGGAACCGTTCGTCAGCGGCGCGTCATCGCACGGGACGGGTTGCGCTCGGCCGTCCCGTGCGCCCTCCAGCTGGGTCCTGCCCTCGCCGCTGGGGCAACCATGGTCACCCTCAACCCTCGCGGGGTACGACGATTCCTGCGCGCGACCGACGCCGTGGTTCCGCGACGCTGCGAGGCACGCCTGGTTGCGGAAGCCGCTGCTGCCTTCCTCCACGACGTCGTGCTGAGCTGACAGCGATTCAGATCGCGAAACTGTCTCTACCGTGGAATGATCCGACGCGGGCCGAAACCGGCTCCTCGCGGCCTGCACGAGAGGGACACCCATGACCGACAGCACCACGGCGCACCACACCGCCAGCACGACGTCCGACGGTCGTGAGATCGTCAACTGGGCCGACCTCGGTCAGGAGATGTGGGCCTACCTCACGGGCAAGGGCGCTGCCATCAACTACAGCTTCGTCGACATGGCCGTCGAGGTGCCCCGCGACGTCGGTCCGGACGCCCCCCGGGCGACCTGGAAGCTCAACGGCACCCTGCGCGTCACGACCAGCGACGACGAGTCGACCGGCGCCGACCCGCACCGCGGCTAGCCGATGAACGGGCAGCTACGGATCGACGCCGACCTCGAGTTCAGCATCGCCGACCCGGCAACTGCCGATGGCGCCGGATCCGCGTCGACCGGCACCGTACGGGCCCACGGCTCGCGGATCGAGATCCGGTCCGAACAGGTGGCAGCGCTGTCCACGCTGACGTCCACCGGTTCTGCCCGGTCGACGGCTTCGGCTCTGGCCAGACGTGGCCTCACGGTCTCCATCGGTGATTCCCGCGGTCCACTGGTCACCGTCGGGGCAGTACCGCGGGCAGGTCTGCAACGACTGGTCACCCGCTCGGCGCACATCCGCATCCGTGGTCTGCGGGGGCTGGTGACGCTCGCACGCGGACGCCGGTTGCGTGCCCGCCAGGTCGCAAGCGGCGCGTTCCTCCCGCCGACCACGATGTTCCCGGTGGCGCCGACTCTCGCACGGTCGTGGCGGCGACGGGTCACCACGACACACGATCCCGAAGGTGGCGGACGACCACGGCTGATCTTCTCGCTCGGGCCGTACCCCACGATCGGTGCTCAGCCGAGGGTGTTCGACCTACCGCCGGGCGTCACCAGGATCGGCAGCGCCCCCACCGCGGACCTGCGCCTGGACGGTCTCGACGAGCAGCACGCCGAGATCATGCGCAGCGACGCCGACGAGTACGTCTTCATCGACCTCAGTCGCGAGCGCTCGTGCCGGGTCCACGGCGCGTCAGTCAGCGAGCAGGCCCTCCGCATGGGCATGCGGATCGAGCTCGGTGGCTGGACCATGTCGTACTACCGCGAGGAGTACGCCGACCACGGTCGCCCGTACGGAGGGCGGATCGGCGGGGAGCTCGGGCATCAGCGTCCCCAGCCGCCTCGAGGACTCGGGGCTGCGCTGTGAGTGGATGACCGCTGCCGACGCTCTGCCCTCAGCGCCGCGTCCGCACGTTCGATGAGGTCGTCCAGCGAGTCCTGTGCCTCGAGCTCGGCGAGCCCGGCCGTGCAGGATCCGTGCGAGGCCGCGGCCAGGTCGCTGTTGATGAGCAGGAACCGCTCGGTCGCCGTCGCCAGGTGTGCGCCCGGCAACGCGCACAGGAACTCATCGCCTCCGAAACGGATGATCAGGTCGTAGGGGCGCAGACGGGCCCGCATGGTGTCGACGACCCGCCGCAGGAGTTGATCCCCGGCGGCGTGGCCGAGCGAGTCGTTGGTCGCCTTGAGGTCGTCCACGTCGATGAAGGCGAGCACGAAGGGCTCCTGCGTCCTCTTCGCCCTCGCCGTCGCCCGCGCCAGCTCCGCCATCCCCGCATCCCTGCGTTGCGCCCCGGTGAGCTCATCGACAGCAGCGGACGCCCGCTCTCGTGCCGACAGGACGCGGTCGGTCACTGCGGCGTCGCGATCATCTGCCGCATGCCTGCGGTCGCTGGCCCCTCCCGTACGGTCTCGCGAGGCACCTGCACGGTCAGCAGCAGCGCCGGCGTGCACTCCGGCGGCAGCCTCGTCCCGATCCTCGGCGCGCCGGTCCCGGACAGTGGCTCTCTCGTCGCGCGCCTGCGATGCCCTGTCCAGCAGCTCGGAGATCTGGTCCCGGCGCTCGGCGGCCCGGTCCCGGTCGTCGGCTCCCTGATTGCGGTCCGGCGTCAGGTCGGCCATGCTCCCATGGTCCCCTACCCCCCGTGACTCAGCAAGGTTTCTGTGGGTCTTTCGCCAGAGCTGGCGAATGCAGCCGTGAGCTCGGGGCGGGAGTGGATGCCGAGCTTGATGTAGGCGTGACGCAAGTGGTACTCCACCGTCTTCGGACTGAGGAACAGCGCCGCTGCCGTCTCACGGGTCGTGCGTCCTGCAGCCAGCAAGCCGGCGATCTGGTGCTCCTGCGTGGTCAGCATGCTGACACGGCTGTCGCCCCCGCGGCGTGGCCGCTCACCGGTCGCGTCCAGCTCGCGGGCAGCAAGATCGGCCCACGGCTTCGCACCGAGCACCTCGAAGGTGCGAAGGGCCGAGCGCAGCAGCGGACGGGCCGCGGCACGTCGACGCTCGCGGCGCAGTGCGGCCCCGCAGAGCAGGCGGGTCCGCGCTTCTTCGTACGCGTCCAGGCTGGACCGGTGCAGGTCCAGCGCCATGTCGAAGTGGGCTTGCTTCGCCTCGGCGTCCTGCGCAGTGATCGCCAGGGCCCGTTCGGCTCGCGCCATCGCCCACGGTTGCGCCTTGGCTGCGGCATGCACGTGGTAGCGCCGACTCACGACGAGAGCCTCGTCGTGACGTCTCACGCGCTTCAGGGCTTCGACAAGCTCCGGGCCCGGGGCGAGGTCGACGTCCAGGAAGCCGATCCGGTCGAGCATCTCCTGCAGCGCCGTGAAATGTGCGACTGCCTGCGCAGGCCGTCCCAGGGCAAGTTCGAGATCGCCTTGCGCGAACGCGACCCAGGCGCGCCCCAGATGGATGCGGTGCCGATGACCGAGCCTCATCGCCTCTGCGGCGTTCGTCCGACAGTCGCTCTCGCGGCCCATCCGAGCCTGCAGCCAGGCCAGGCCCGCCAGTGACAGCGTGAGATCCGTGGTCTGCCCGGCTTCTCTGGCCAACCCGATGGCCTCCTGATATCCGCTTAGGGCGGACTGCCACCTGTCCGTGGTCGGCTCGTCACGGGCGAGGTGGAACAACAGGTTGGGCAGCGTCGCGAGCGCAGCCCGCTCGCGCAGGTCCTCCACCGTGCGGCGGACCAGCTCGCGGCCGGTCTCGGACTCGCGCAGGAACAGCGGCCCCATGACCACCCACGCCGGTCGGTGCGGGTCCCCCGTCCGGTCCGGCGACGTCGCCAGCGCGCGCACAGCGCCCCGAATCCGATCCATCCCGGGTTCGCCGGCGAGCACGTGTGCCATGCCGACCGCCAACGTTCCCAAGACCCGGGCCTGATCGGTCAGCGACCGGGCCACGAGGCCGTCCAGGGTTTCCGACGCCTTCAGCGCAGCGGCTGCATCGCCGAGGTAGAAGCAGGTGTTGACGGAGTCTGCGAGCAGCAGGACAGCCCCATCCGGGTCGTCCTGAGCGATTCTGGCTGCTGCGTTGGCCCAGATGTCGCGGGCGTCCTCGAGAGACCCCGCACGCGCGGCGATACTGCCACGGAGTCCGTCGATGCCCGCCAGCACGACCGGATCGCAAGCCAGCGCAGCAGCCTGCTGGAGAAGTGCTCCCGCCCGCTCGACCTGTCCCGCGTACCACGCCGACTGGCCGGCGGCGAGGATGCGTCCGGCGCGCCGACCGGGTTCGGCAGTCAACAGGGCCGCGCGCTCGAAGGCGGTAGCCGCGACACCGTCAGCGCTCCTGTCGCGAGCGCGGCGTCCCACCAGATCGACCGCGTCTGCAACCTCGTCGTTCGGGCCGACAGTTGCCTCACAAAGGTTCCAGGCCCGACGCTCGACGTCATGGTCGGGCAGGGCGTGTGCGATCGCACGGTGGGCGTCTCGTCGCAGATCTGGGGACGCAGCAGCGTACGCACTCGACTGGACCAGCGGATGACGGAACTCGAGGCGACCCGTCGCGATCCGGATCAGGCCTGCCTGTTCGGCCATGGCAAGATCCGCGATCGTGGTGCCCAGCGCAGTGCTGGCCCGAGCCACCAGTCCCATGTCCCCGTCCGTGATCGCCGCGAGCAGCAGCGCCACCCGGGCGCGCTCACCCAACGTCGCGATCCGTCGTCCGAAGGATCCGGCCACTGCATCTGGGACAGGGAGCGGGACCTGCGGCGACAACCGTTCGAGTCGCTCGATGTCGCCTGCGAGCTCGACCATCGCAAGCGGGTTACCGCCCGTTGCCCGGTGCAAGCGCGCGACCACGTCCGGCGTGACCACGGCGCGGGCATGCACAGCCATCAGCTCCTCTGCCATGGCCAGCTCCAGTCCCTGCAGCTGCAGCTGCGGCAGTCCGGCCTCGACCAGAAGCGTTCCCGGCTCTGGTCGTGACGCGGCCAGGACGGCGATCGGGTCGGCCATCACGCGCCTCGCTACGAACACCAGCGCATCGGCCGACGGTCGGTCCAGCGTGTGTGCATCATCGACGAGCAGCAACAGTGGATGCTCCTCGGCGAACCGGCTGAGCAGGCTCAGCGTTGCCGCTCCCACTGCGAACCGGTCTCCGGTCACTCCTTGACGCACCGCCAGGGCAACCCCCAGCGCTGCGGCCTGCGGCTGCGGGATCGTGTCGAGCAGGTGCACAGCTGGAGAAGTCCGGCGAACGCAACGTCCTTCTCGGACTCGCTGCCCGCCGCACGGAGTACTCGCATGTCGTCGGCCAGCCCGCCCGCGTACGAGAGCAGCACGGACTTCCCCATGCCCGCCTCACCGACGATCACGGCGACGCCGCTGCGTCCCACCCGGGCGCCGGTCACCAGCCGAGCGATCCGCTGCCGTTCGGATACGCGCCCGATGAGCATCCTGTGATCCTACGGCGCAGGACTAGGTGGGTCACCTGATTCGTTCGTGGGGCCAACCGTGCAACGGTCGCAGCATCGACCCGACCTGGAGGACCAGATGACCACGACCGACCAACCAGCCGAGCTCGACCACGACACGCTGATGGCCTTTGTGTTCCGGGCAGTCGAGGAGGTGGGCTCGGCCCTGAACTGCGCGCTCGTCGTCATGGGCGACCAGCTCGGCTACTACAAGTACCTGGCCGGGCACGGTCCGACGACGCCAACCGAGCTCGCGGATCACACGGGGACCGACGAGCACTACGCCCGCGAGTGGCTCAACTGCCAGGCCGCGGGATCGTACGTCTCCTACGACCCTGCCACCCGGCGGTACGCACTGCCCCCGGAGCAGGCGGTCGCGCTCGCTGACGAGACGAGCCCGGCCTTCGTGCCCGGCCTGTTCCAGATCGCCCACGGAACGATCCGAGACGCTCCGGCGATCATGGACGCCGCGCGCAGCGGTGCCGGCCTCGGCTGGCACCAGCACAACTCCGACGTACACGCCGGCTGCGAGCGCTTCTTCCGGCCGAGCTACGCAGCGCACCTGGTGGCCGATTGGCTGCCAGCGCTCGACGGCGTCGTGGACAAGCTCAGCGCAGGGGCACGTGTGGCAGACGTCGGCTGCGGGCACGGCTCCTCGACGATCCTGATGGCTCAGGCGTTCCCGAGGTCGACCTTCGTGGGCCACGACTACCACGAGGCTTCGATCCAGACCGCGAGAGAACGAGCCGAGGCGGCCGGCGTCGGCGACCGGATTCGCTTCGAGGTCTCCGAGGCCGGAACCTTCGCAGGGCAGGGCTTCGACCTGATCACGATGTTCGACTGCCTGCACGACATGGGCGACCCGGTCGGAGCCGCGAAGCAGGTCCGGGATTCGCTCGCCGCGGACGGCACGTGGATGATCGTGGAGCCGGCGGCGGGGGACCACGTCGAGGACAACCTCAACCCGGTCGGTCGCGCGTACTACGGCTTCTCCACGCTGTTGTGCACGCCGGCCTCGCTCGCCCAGGACGTAGGCCTGGCTCTTGGCACGCAGGCGGGTCCAGCGAGGATCCGTGACGTCGTCAACACGGCAGGGTTCAGCGGCTTTCGGATTGCCGCCCAGACACCCTTCAACAACGTGCTGGAAGTCCGCCCGTAGCGAGCGCGGTGACAGCAGCTCGGAGCCGGAGCAGGATACGCCCATGGAGCGTGAGCGCGGTAGCGCGCGTGCACCCGACCGGACGGGGATCGTCGAACGGGACGGGGTGCAGCTGTCCTACGCGGTGTACGGCGGTGGCGAGACCACCGTGCTGCTGATGCCGACGTGGTCGATCCTGCACTCGAGGTTCTGGAAGGCCCAGGTCCCGTACCTGTCGCGGCGCCACCGCGTGCTGACATTCGACGGCCGCGGCAGCGGGCGCTCCAGCAGGCCGACGGGTGCGGCGGCCTACGCGAACACCGAGTTCGCCGCCGACGCGCTCGCCGTGATGGATGCCACCGGGACCGATCAGGCGGTCCTGGTGGCTCTGTCCTGTGGAGTGCCGTGGGCGGTGCAGGTGGCGGCCGCCAACCCCGACCGGGTTCTCGGCCTGTTCGCGATCGGTTCCTCCTGCGGCTTCGCGATCGCGCATCCGCACCGTACGCAGTTCCCCTGGGAACAGCGGCGCGACAGCGCGACCGGATGGGCCACCTACAACCGGCACATCTGGTTGCACGGTGACTTCGCCGGCTTCCGAAGGTTCTTCTTCGCGCAGATGTTCTCCGAGCCACATTCCACCAAGCAGATCGAGGACGCGCTCGACTGGTCGTCGGACATCTCGCCGCAGACCCTCGTCGACACGACGGCCGGCCGGATCGGTGGTGGCGAATCGGTCCGCGAGCGATTCGAGGTGGCGTGCCGCGACGTCCGGTGTCCGGTGTCCGTCGTGCACGGCACCGATGACTTGATCTCTCCGCCCGCACAGGGCGAGCACCTCGCCCTCCTCACCGGCGGGTCGCTCACGCTGATCGAGGGGGGCGGGCACGGACTCATGGCACGAGACCCGGTCCGGATCAACACGATGATCCACGAGTTCGTCCACCGGGTGAGCCCCACGGCTCCGACTGATACCCCGTGATACACCGGTCGCGAGTCGGGCGACAATGACCCGAAAGCACTACAGGATCCATAGCCAATCTGGCACATCGCCGGGTTCTGGTGACCCCCGGCGATGTGTCGGACCGCCGCCGCT
>JALZKQ010000062.1 GCA_030859165.1 Actinomycetota bacterium | reverse complement strand
GCCATCCGCTCGTGCCGCTGTCGGCGCGGGCCGCCCGACCAGCCGCGGAGCGGACGGTCGTCAGCCGGCACTTGACGTGCAGTGGCGGTGGAAAGACTGTGAGGATCGCCAACGCAGCCTGATGGTGGTGGGCTGTGGGTTGGTGACCGCGGGTGTGACCCCTGGAAAGACTGGCGTTCCTGCCTTGCTGCGACTTGTCCGCTTGTGGTTGCTGGCCCCGGCCCGGTCAGAGGAGCTGGCCTGATCAGGAGCTTGACCACCTGGCGTTAGCAGCGCCTGGCGTGTCTCATCACAGTCCTGCCGAGCCTCCGTCCCGGACCGGAACCACCGTCCCGTCCGGCGAAGGAGAGAACGCATGAACAGTCTGACCGATCTACGCGAGGTGGTCGATGTCGTCATAGGCGTCGACACCCATGTCCTGACCCATTCAGCAGCCGTCATCGACGCAGCCACCGGTGGTGTTCTCGGCGAGATAGCTGTGGAAGCCACGGCCCAGGGTTACGTCGAGCTGGTCGCGTTCGCCGACGAACACGCCACGCTGCGGGCCTGGGCGATCGAAGGGACCGGCGGTCATGGCGCCGGCCTGAGCCGTCATCTGACAGGGCGTCAGGAGATCGTGGTCGAGCTCGACCGACCCAAGCGAGCCAAACGCCGCAACGGCGCGAAGTCCGACCCCCTCGATGCCACCGGGCCGGACGCGAGGCACTGGCGCGGACCCGGCTCGGCACCCCGCGCAGCGGAGGGGAACGCCAAGCGCTCTCGGTGCTGCTGGCCGCCCGTCGCTCCGCGGTCCACGCCGCCACCCAGGCCCAGCAGCAGGTGTTCAGCCTGGTCATCGCTGCACCCGAACCCATCCGCGCCCGATTCCGCGGCCAGAAGCTGCCCGGGATGCTCACCACCGCCGCCAGCCTGAGAGTCCACGCTTCCTGGGACGTAGAGACCACCACCACCGTGCAGGCGTTGCGGTCCCTGGCGCGACGTTTCCGGGTCCTGACCAAGGAAGCAGCCGAGCACCAGAAGGCGATCCTGGCCATCGTCCGCTCCTGGCGCCCCGACCTGCTCGAGCAGCTCGGTGTCGGTCCGATCGTGGCCGCGACCGTGCTGTGTGCCTGGTCCCACCCCGGCCGGATCCATTCCGAGGCCGCGTTCGCGATGCTCGCCGGCGTGGCACCCATCCCCGCCAACAGCGGCCAGGTGACCAACCGGTACCGGCTCAACCGCTACGGCGACCGCCAGCTCAACCGAGCCCTACACACCGTCGCCCAGTCCCGGATCCGCTACCACGACCCCACCCGCGACTACGTCGCCCGCCGCACCAGCGAGGGCAAGACCGGACGCGAGATCAAACGGTGCCTCTCTCGCTACATCGCCCGCGACCTCTACCGCCTACTCGAAAGTGGCCCCAACATGGCTTGACCGGACCATAGGAGCGTCGCAGCCCTTGACTCTGTCCTGCCACGCCGGACGCCCACTCCTGCGACGGTGCAGATCGGAGTTGCCGTTCTTTCACCCCAGCGTGTAGCGCTCCTGACCCGCCACCCCGCGCTCGAGCACGCCGCCAAAGGGGCGGCGACTCGACCTGCTCAACAAGAGCCTGCGGACGCACACTTCAGTTTGGATGCATGAAACGCCGCCGCTTAGCTCTGGTGGCAAGCTCGGGAGGCCATCCTCACCAAGGTCTCATTGGGGCTCCGCAAGCTTCCTGAGTGCCCCCCATGCCGCACGCTCCTGCACCCCAGGACTTTGGGTAGGACTTCGGGGCAGAAGTCCGCTCCTGGAGCGACCGGGCTGTCCAACCGATCGGGCTCTGAACTGCACAAACACACGGTGGGGCGGGTGGGGCTCGAACCCGCGACCCAGGGATTATGAGCACTATCGCGCTGAGCGGTGTGCTGACCTGCGGTTATGCAGGTAATCGGTGAGCGCAGCCCTCCGGCTCCCCCTCTGTCGTGATGGCCGTTGCGAGAGGCACCCATCATGCGCTACACCATCACATCCACCGTCACCGACCAGATAGCTCACGGCGTCGAAAGCCAACAGATCTCCGACGCGATCCGAGGCTGGTACCCGGACCCGACCGACGACGTCACCGAGGCCGTCGACGGCCTGCAGGCCGCGATCGACCGTGGGTCCGGCCTCACCGAACTCGAGGGCCACCTCGGTGTCCGGGTCGCCCGGGTGACCCCCAACGCCCGTGAGCGCGGCCAGCGGCGAGCGGCAGATGTTGCCGGTGCACACCATGAGGACACGCAGCCGCGGCGGCACGGCCACCGCGTCCTCGCTGCCCGGGGCTGAGCGTGGGTTGTTCTCGTGCTCCACCTGCCGATCGTACTGCGAGGCTTCGGGCTTCCTGGAGTTCCTCACACGTGCGCACGCGGCGCGATCTGCACGCGTGGTCCGCCTTCAGGCTGGCCACCGGCCCACGGCCCTGCACAAGCCACCAGGCCGCCGGGAATCCCGGCGGCCTGGTGCAGGATGAGGCAAAGCCTTGCCCTATCCCTGGCCCGTTTCGTGAATGTCAGTCCAGGCTCAGCCCAGATCCTTGCACTGACCGGTCAGCTTCGAGGCGGTGTTGCCCTCGCCGGACGGCGCGGGAACGTTGCCCTTGCACATCAGCTGCCCGGTCGCCGTGTTGTCGACCAGTCTCACGGTGCTGTCGTTGCGGGAAATTTGGATGTTGTTGTCGACCACGTTGCGACGGAACCTCGAGAACTTGCCGGAGTTGTCGCGCGCCTGGAGACTGTTTCCCACAACGTTGTCAAACACGCCGATGAGGCCAGCGTTGCCGCTGAGCTGGATGTTGTTCTTCACCGTCATGAAGCAGATCGCGACGTTGCCCAGGCTGTCGCGCACCTGGATGTTGTTGCCGGCGAGCGGGTCCACCTTGCATCCGTCGCTGCCGATGACAGTGGCACCGGTCGTGCCCGTGACCTTGATGTTGCGGCCGACGTTGGTGTCGATGATCTGCACGGTGCGGGCACCCCGAGCGATGACGTTGCCGCCGATCTCGGAGTCGTCGGTGATGAGCGCTCCGCCGGGCCGGACCGTCACGCCCTGCTTGACCGTGACGTCCTCCAGGGTGCAGGTCTCACCCTCGGGCACCACCAAACGCTTGACGGTCACGCCAGAGAGTGTGCCGGTGCACTCTTGCGTGGCCGCAGAGGCGGCGGGCATCGCGGCGAAAAGGCTACCCCCCAGGGCGCTTGCCAGAACTGACGCCTGGATTGCGCGATTAAGCCGAAACTTCCGCATACGTGTTCTCCTCTGAGACTGGGCTGGATGTCACAACCATGTCGTGTGCACGCCATAAGGGCTGCAACGCGAGCGTCTATGAGAAGGGACGGGCTGGCAACCCGACCGCTGGAATCTAAGCCCTTCTTCAGGAAAGACTACGTTGTGTGACTGGACAGTCACTCAAAGTACTAGTTCAGTGGTTTTGAGGCTTCCATCACCAATGAACGCAAGCCCTCAGTAGGGCTTCTCTGACTTGGAGGGCCTCCCGGTGACGGGTGGTGGTCACGTACGGTGACCTCGGGAGGGGGGTCCCCGGGCAGCGGCGGCTTTCGGGTGAGCTTCGGGTTCGTGAAAGAGACGGTCGCCGGGGCCTGTCTCTCGAGCGCTGACCCCGATCCCCGAGCCGAGCATCTTCGCCACCGACCTCGGCACCCTCGCCCTGGACTACGAGGGCCAGCGAGGGAGCAAGGTCTGGACGTGGCGCGACACGGACGGCGCGGTCGTCGCCACCCAGCCGGACGTGGCCGCGATGGTCGCCTACAGGCGCAGCGTCAACGGTGTCTGACGTGGACATGGAGATCGTCAACGCCACCGACGTCGCCGTCGCCGTCGTCGACGCCACCGCCATCACCGACCTGCTGCGCACCATGCCGACGCCGGACGCCTCACTTGAGGACCAGGCCGCGTGGCTGCAGCGCATCGAGCAGCGGGACTGAGCGAGCCACGCGCGCGTGGACGTCACGACTCCGAGGAGCGCGTGACGATCGTCGCCGGCCACATTCGACGGCGAAGCCGATGTCGCACGTCGGGTGGGGGCAGATCCGGCCGAGAACCACCCGGGCTCGGATCTCGGGAACTGCGGCCACGCCCCTACCCAGTGCTGCCCCGATCACGTGCGTCAGCGTGATCCGCACACCGGTGCGTGCCCGCACCTCCGCGACGTAGGCACTCGCCGCCGTGACGTCCACCGCGGCCCGGGTGTAGATCCGACCGCCCCGCGACGGTCGCCAGGTCGCGACCGCAACGCGGCGGCGCACTGAGGGGTGCGGACTCATGAGTGCGTCGGGTGCAGCCCGCACCTGCTGACCGCAGCCCAGGACCAGGCGGGCACCGGATAGACGCTACTGCACCTCACCATGCTCGGGAGCGCGGCACCCTGCGCCACCGGGCCAGTCGACCCTTGATGTCCATGGCGGGCAGTCTGCCACCTGGACCTTGGCCGCGCTCGTACGAGGGCGTACCGGGGGCGAATCGTGAGCCGGGGCTACCGGCCCACCGGATTGGTGAAGTGGTACCCGCGGCGCTTGTAGAACGTGATGATCCGCTGCAGGCTGTTCACGGTGTTCTGCCGGTAGTTACCGCGGCTACCGTCGTGCATCAGTATGTCCGGGTGCCTGCTCAGCGGCTTGGTGGCTCGGTACACGATCGTGCGCTGGAAGGATGCGCTGAGGTGCAACGGCGTGGCCCAGTCGCGGGTGTCATGCGACCACATCACAGTGCTCATCCCGCGGGCGCGTGCCAGCCTCACTGTGGTGCTGTTGTAGTCGCCGTAGGGTGGCCGGAAGAAACACGGCCGATACCCCCCGCCAACGGCGGCAGAAATGGCGCGGGTCGCAGAGTCCATCTGCGTCGCCTGCCGGCTGGTGGACAATGCCGTCATCTGGGGGTGGGTCTGACTGTGGTTACCCACGGTATGCCCCTCCGAGACCACCCGGCGCACCAACCGAGGGTAGGCACGGGCATTCTGGCCGAGCATGAAGAAGGTGGCATGCACTCGTTTGGCCGCGAGGACGTCCAGCACCTGTGGCGTCCAGTTGGGCGAAGGACCGTCATCGAAGGTGAGGGCCACGTTTCTCGAGACCGTAGCGGGCACATTGGTGACCACGGACCGCTTCGGTGTCGGGCAGCTCTGAGGGGGTGCCGCGGCTACCGGCGGCCCCACCAGGGAGTTCCCGGGGGCGGTAACCGTTGTCGCGCAGATCATCGCGGCGCCGAGTAATGCCGTCAGCACCCGCGCGGCAGTCCGTGTCGTCATAGCCGCGCCAACCGTCGTACGGCGACCAGGTCGCTCCACGCTTACCTCCGAAGAGTATGCAAAGCGCTCAAAGGGCTGCACATCCGAAATGAGCGTCGCTGGCGGCGGCGGACCGCGGTGTCATGGTGACACAGCTCGTTCGAATCGTAGGTGGAAATGAGGGACTCCTCGGCTTTCTGTGGGTCCGAGGGACAGCTGCCGGTGGCCGGAGCCCTGTCGTTGGGGGAGTACAGGCTGCCTGAGGGGTGACGCCAGGACGCGCACGTGCTGTCGCCTAAGTTTCGGAGCAACCACGCAACCGATCCCACAAGCGAGCCGCACGTGCGCGTCACTACTGCATTCAACAAGATGCTGTCAATCCCGGGTGCCTCGGTGGCCTCGGTCGAGTTCACCCCCGAGGGCGTCCTGGTCGGGCTGCGGCGCCGCCGGGGCCGTCCGCGTTGTCCGTGTGGCGCGATGGCCTCGGGTGCCTACGACTCCTCGGTGCGCCGGTGGCGGCATCTGGACCTGGGCTCGTGCAAGTTGCTGCTGCAGGCTCAGATCCGCCGGTTGAACTGTCGGCGTTGTGGTCGGGTCCGGACTGAGGCGGTGCCCTGGGCGCGGCCGCGTGGCCCGAGCATGGGCCTGCCCCAGGGATCCCCGCCAGTAGCGCACCTGCTCCGGCAGCGCGTCCGGGGCGACGCCGTTGGCTGCGCACCAGTCGCCGACGGCGCGACGCCACTCGCCGTAGCCGGCCCCGGTGGCCCACCGCGGATGAGTCGGCCCGACGGCCAGCTCAGCCGGCAGCAAGCCGTCCCCGACCGAGACCGGCGCCGGCTCCCGGCGCTTCACGACGACACCGTGCCTCGGATGCCGTACACGCCGCGCGCACCGACGCGACGTTGCGGGCGAGCACCGGCCCGAGTGTCGCCGGCCTCACCCGCGGGCAGGCGCAGCGCTGCCAACAGGCGGGCCAGGGTGATGCGCTGCTGGCGGGACTCCACGGCGGCCGGGTGCGCCCTGCGGCTGTCACCGGTGCCGACCATCGGACCGTCGCGGCGGACCTCCGCGCCGAGCCGCTCGAGCATCTGCCGGATGCCGGAGTCGGTGACCGGGCCTTTCGCGCCGAGCCACAGCGCGTCGGTGCGCCCGGCCATCGGGTGCCGGGCTCGAGCTCGCAGATACCTGCGTAGGCAGTCTGCGGTGCGGGACCCGTACGGGCACGCCCGGCCGCGGCCGCCCTTGCCTTCGACGAACGCCAGCGACTGCTCGCGGTCCAGGTCGTCCAACCGGAGCCCGATCAACTCGGATGCGCGCATCCCGGTATCGACGAACAGCCGGATGATCGCCTCGTCGCGGCGGTTCTCGAAGGTGGGTCCCTTGCACACGGCGAGCAGCCGGGACAGGTCGTCGTCGGTGAGGATCGGGACCGGCTGCTCGGGCACCGCGGGTGGGCTCATCCGCTGCATCGGCGACGCCAGCATCTCACGGTCCTCGGCGAGCCACCGGAACAGCTGCTGCAGCGAGCGGTAGTGCTTGGCGGTGGTCGACGGGCTCACTCGGTCGCCGAGGTCGGCGATGAAGTTCTCGACGCGCTCGCAGGTGATCGAGGTGGCCGCGGTCGGCGTCCCCTTCTGTGACAGGTAGGCGACGAACGTCCGCCCGACCGTGAGGTAGGAGTCGATGGTGGAGGGCCGGCGGTTGCGGGCGCGCGTGTGCACCCGCCAGTCGTCGAGCAGGTCGGTCAGGTCGTCGACGGGGCCGCTGACGGGGGGCTGACACGGGTTCTCGTGCGGGGTTGACGGGTGCTCATGTAGGCAGGATGCTCCCCTGTACGAGCGTTGTGCAGTATCGAATACCAGTGTTTCCGCAGGTGGTGGGGCGGGCGGGGCTCGAACCCGCGACCCAGGGATTATGAGTCCCCTGCTCTGACCAGCTGAGCTACCGCCCCTACGTACGCGCACCCTACCCACGCATGGCGGCCGGAATGCTCCGGCTGCGAGGGCGTTGCAGCAGGAGACCGACATCCCCATGCGAGGAGAGCACCCATGCGCGTCGTCATCGCCGGAGGCCACGGCAAGATCGCCCGCCACCTCATCGGCCTGCTGAGTGCCAGGGGTGACGAGGCTGTCGGCATCATCCGCAACCCCGACCATGCGGCGGACCTGGAGGCAGACGGGGCCGAGCCGGTCGTCCTCGACCTGGAGATGGCCGGGGTCGATGACGTCGCACAGGCGGTCGCCGGGGCCGACGCTGTCGTGTTCGCTGCTGGTGCTGGCCCGGGCAGCGGCCGGGACCGCAAGCTCACGGTGGACCGCGACGGCGCCATCCTGCTCGCCGACGCTGCCATCCAGGCCGCGGTACGCAGGTACGTCATGGTGTCCTCGATGGGCGCCGGTACCGGATCTCCCGACTCCGACGACGTGTTCGAGGTCTACTCGTGGGCCAAGGGGCAGGCCGACGAGGCCGTACGGGAGCGCGACCTGGACGTCACGATCGTGCAGCCGGGCGGGCTCAGCGACGACAAGTCGACCGGGCGGGTCACCGTGGGCAGGAAGGTCGAGCGCGGGGAGATTTCAAGGGCCGACGTCGCCCTGGTGCTGTTGGCCGTCCTCGACCGCGATGCGATGGCCGGCCGCACGTTCCAGCTCATCGGCGGAGGAGACGAGATCGACTACGCGCTGAGTAGCCTGGCGTGATGGACACACCCACGCCCCTGATTCCCGTCGACGAGGACTGGGGTCGCGCCCTGGCCGTCGTGGCCCATCCCGACGACCTGGAGTTCGGCGCCGCAGCAGCCGTGGCCCGCTGGACCGGACAGGGCAAGCAGATCGTCTACTGCATGGTCACCAGCGGGGAAGCCGGCATCGACGGCGTCGCCCCCGAGGAGTCCCGCCGATTGCGTGAGGCAGAGCAGGTCGAGTCCGCACGTGTCGTCGGCGTCGACACGGTGGAGTTCCTGGGACTGCCCGACGGGGTGCTCGAGTACGGTGTGGCGCTGCGCGAGGTGATTGCGGAGGTCGTGCGTCGGCACCGGCCCGAGATCGTGCTGACCAACAACTTTCGCGAGACGTGGGGCGGCGAGGTGCTCAACCAGGCCGACCACATGGCCGTGGGACGTGCCACGCTCGACGCCGTTCGCGATGCAGGCAACCGCTGGATCTTCACCGGGCAGCTAGCCGAGGGTCTCCAGCCCTGGACCGGTGTCCGCGAGGTCTGGGCGAACAGCTCGCCCGACGCCCGACACGGCGTCGACACCACCGCCACCTTCGCGACCGGGGTCGCCTCGTTGCGGGCGCACCAGGCCTACATCGACGGCCTCGGCTGGCCCGACTTCGACGCCGAGGAGTTCCTGGAGTCCGGTGCCCGGCCCGCCGGCAGCCGGCTGGGGGTGGCCTTCGCCACCACGTTCGAGGTCTTCGGGGTCCGCTGAGCACCGATCGGCGGGTCGGGCCGAACTGTGCCACGGTGTGAGACGCTCATGTCGGGGTTACGGCGCTTCTCACGGCAACCGCCTTTGGCCAGCACCCCGGTCCACGCCCCTCACGCAGGAGATCCCATGACTGACCAGTCGCGGCCCGACCCCACGCGCTCAGGGTCCACCGGTTCCGGCACATCCAGACCCACCCACTCCACCGGCGCATCCGGGGATTCGGGCAACGCTTCGTCCGAGGCGCCCGCCGGTCGGGGCACCCACGCTGCCGACCGTCGCGACGACGGCAGCCAGACCGCAGTGGATCAGCCCGTCGTCGAGGACCGCTCCGACGTGCGCGAGCGACGGCTCGACGAGGAGAAGGCTCTGGAAGCCCGACGCCGCGAGGAGTTCGGCGGCCTCAACCTCGGCGCGGACTTCTTCGGCTGGCTGGTCGCGATCGCCGTGACCCTGCTGCTGACCGGCATCATCGGCGCGATCCTGACCGGCGTGAACTCGTCGGTCTCCATCACGCAGGACGAGGCCGAGCGTTCCGCCGGCACCATCGGCATCGCGTCGGCCATCCTGCTGCTCGTCGTACTCATGATCGGCTACTACTTCGGCGGGTACGTCGCCGGTCGGATGTCACGCTTCGATGGCGGCCGGCAAGGCCTCGGAGTGTGGCTGATCGGTCTCATCGTCACCGCCGTTGTGGTGGTGGTGGGCCTGATCTTCGGCAACGAGTACGACGTGTTCCGCCGCGTCGACCTGCCCTCGCTGCCGATCCCCACCGACACCGCGACGGTCAGCGGCCTCATCGCGCTCGCCGCGGTACTGCTCGGCACCCTGCTCGCCGCGATGCTGGGCGGCAAGGCCGGCCAGCGCTACCACCGCAAGGTGGACCGCGTCGTGGTGTGACCCCGCCACCGGCGAGGCGGCACCTGCTGGATGGGGCAGCCGTTGCTGCAGGCGGGCAGTGGCTCCCCCGACTGGACTCGAACCAGTAACCTGCCGGTTAACAGCCGGCTGCTCTGCCAATTGAGCTACAGGGGATCGCGCACGCGGTAGTGCCCGCACAGGCTAGCAACTGCTCCCCGGCGAGG
>JALZKQ010000057.1 GCA_030859165.1 Actinomycetota bacterium | reverse complement strand
GGCCAGGCGGCGGCGCACGGCGACCCATTCGTCGACCGGCAGCGGGCTCAGGCGGGCGGGCACGCAGCACACGGTACGGCGCGGACCACGGTGACGCCGCGCAGCGGCCCGGCGCATATCGCTGGGGGTAGGCAAACGGTGCGACACGCTGGGCGTTTCTCGCCATTTGCCTACCGCCAGCGGAGGGGGGTCAGCCGTCGAGAGCAGCCGGGAGCGTCGCCGTCCAGGCGGCACGCAGCTCCGCGAGTGGGACGTCGAGCACGCTGCCGACCACCAAGGACGCCTCCTGCGTCACCTCGCCGAGCACGCGTACCGGTACGCCATGCTCCTGGCACAGCCGGCTCAGGTTGTCCTCCTGCTCCACCGGCAGCGCGACCAGCACGCGTGCAGCCGACTCGCTGAACAGCTCCACGAACGGGTCGCCCTCGAGCCGCACGCGCACCCCGAGGTCGCGACGCAGGCACGACTCCACCAGCGCCTGGGCAAGCCCCCCGTCGGACAGGTCGTGGGCCGAGGCGACCAGACCTACCCGGCAGGCAGCGGCCATCACCGTGGCCAGCGCCTGCTCGGCCGCGAGGTCGACCTGCGGGGGCAGCCCGCCGAGGTGTCCGTGCGCGACCTGCGACCAGGCCGACCCGTCGAGCTCCTCTCGTGTCGTGCCGAGCAGCAGCACCCGGTTACCGGCCACGCCGAAGCCGGACGGGATGCGGCGGGCAACGTCATCGAGGACGCCGAGCACACCGACCACCGGGGTGGGCACGATCGCGGTCCCTCCGGTCTGGTTGTACAGCGAGACGTTGCCGCCGGTGACCGGGATGCCGAGCGCCCTGCACGCGTCATACAGGCCGAGCGTGGCCTGCTCGAACTGCCACATGACGTCGGGGTCCTCCGGCGAGCCGAAGTTGAGGCAGTCGGTGACCGCGACCGGCAGGGCACCGGTGACCGCGACGTTGCGGTACGCCTCGGCCAGGGCGAGCTGTGCGCCGGCGTACGGGTCGAGCAGGGCGAACCGACCGTTGCAGTCCGTGGCCAGCGCCACCCCGAGGCCGGACTCCGCGTCGATGCGTACGATCCCGGCATCCTCCGGCTGCGCCAGCACCGTGTTGCCGCGCACGTAGCGGTCGTACTGGTCGGTGACCCAGCTCTTGTCGGCCAGGTTCGGACTGGCCACCATCGCGAGCAGCGTGGCCCGCAGGTCACCCGGGCGGGCCAGCGGCCCGGTCGTGTCGGCCTGCAGGGCGTCCTGCCAGTCCGGTCGGGCGTACGGGCGTTCGTAGACCGGTCCGTCGTGGGCTACCGAACGAGGCGGCACGTCAACCACTGTTCCGCCGTGCCAGTCGATGACCAGCCGGTCCCCGTCGGTGACCTCGCCGACGACGACGGCCTCGACGTCCCACTTCTGGCAGATCGCCATGAACCGGTCGACGTCCTGCGGCTCGACCACGGCCATCATCCGCTCCTGCGACTCGCTCATGAGGATCTCCTCCGGCGACAGGGAGGAGTCTCGGAGCGGGACGGCGTCGAGGTCGACGTGCATGCCGCCGTCGCCCGCGCTCGCGAGCTCCGAGGTGGCGCAGGACAGACCGGCACCGCCGAGGTCCTGGATGCCGGCGACCACGTCGGCAGCGAACAGCTCGAGCGTGGCTTCGATGAGCACCTTCTCCATGAACGGGTCACCGACCTGGACGCTCGGCCGCTTTGCCGGAGGTGAACCTTGACGAAGTACGGGCGCGCCCGCGTCGAAGCTCTCGCTCGCCAGGACCGAGACCCCGCCGATGCCGTCACCGCCGGTGCGTGCGCCGTACAGCACCACCCGGTTGCCGGCGCCGCTGGCGTGTGCGGTGTGCAGCTGCTCGTGGCGGAGCACGCCCACACACAGTGCGTTGACCAACGGGTTGCCCAGGTAGCTCTCGTCGAAGACGACCTCGCCCCCGATGTTGGGCAGACCCAGGCAGTTGCCGTAACCGCCGACGCCGGCGACGATGCCCGGCAGCACGCGCGCGGTGTCGGGAGCGTCCAGCGGGCCGAACCGCAGCGCGTCCATGACGGCGACCGGGCGCGCACCCATGGCGAGGATGTCGCGCACGATGCCGCCGACGCCGGTGGCTGCGCCTTGGTACGGCTCGACAAAGCTGGGGTGGTTGTGCGACTCCACCTTGAACGTCACGGCGTACCCCTGGCCGACATCGATGACGCCGGCGTTCTCGCCGATCCCCGCGAGGGTCTTGCCCAGCGGGGTCTCCTGCGACAGGTAGCCGAACTTGGCGAGGTGGACCTTGCTGGACTTGTAGGAGCAGTGCTCGGACCACATGACCGAGTACATCGCCAGCTCGGCGCCGGTGGGGCGGCGGCCGAGGATCTCGCGGATGCGCTCGTACTCGTCGGCCCTCAGACCCAGCTCGGACCAGGGTTGCGGGTGGTCGGGAGTCCGGGCGGCGACGGCGACCGTGTCGAGGCGTGCGTGGCGGGCTGCGTCGGTCACGCGCGACAGGGTATCGGGGCTGCCGGGTCGGACCGCGCCCGCTGGTGTGGGGAGTCGGGGCACGGCCGGATCTTCGAGCGTGACATCGAGCGAGCGAGGAGGGGCGGCTCTGAGCCGGCCGGTCGACCGGCTTCGACGTCCTGGGGCGTGTGGAGGCCGGAGGAACGTCACACGGGCACAGAGCAGGGGGAGAAACCGCAAGTCGAGGCGCTACCGGCCGACCAGGTCGCCGAGCTCATCGCTTGGCTCGTGGCCGCACCAGCCAGCCTGGTGCTCAATCAGGTCGCCGTGAGGCCGCTGCAGGAGCAGGGCTGGCCCCCTGAGCCGAGCCCCGTGACACTGCGCACCGCCGTGGAGGACAGTGGCGCTGTGACGTCTCGACCCGACGCGTACTTCGCCGCGCTCGACCGCGCAGTCGCGCACACCCGTACCTGGTTGACCTCGTTGCCCGATCGGCCTGTCCCGCCACGGCTGACCGCGGACGAACTGGCAGCCAGCCTGGGCGGGCCGTTGCCGCACGGCCCGACGCAAGCCGCGGCTGTGGTCGACCTGTTGGCCGAGTGCGTCGAACCGGGCCTGATGGCGATGCCATCGGGCCGCTTCTTCGGCTGGGTCATCGGCGGCACGCTTCCGGCCGCGCTGGCGGCGGACTGGCTCACCTCGGCCTGGGACCAGAACACCGGAATGCGGTTCGCCACCCCGGGCACCGTCGCTGCTGAGGAAGCGGCCGCGGCTTGGCTGCTGGACCTGCTCGGGCTTCCTTCTGGGGCCGACGTCGGCTTCGTGACCGGTGCGACGATGGCCAACTTCACAGGGCTGGCGGCCGGACGCCAGCAGGTGCTGGCCGACCAGGGTTGGGACCTCGACCGCCTCGGCCTCACCGGCGCACCACGCGTACGTGTCCTGGTGGGGGAGGAGCGGCACGGAACGGTCGACCTCGCCCTTCGCTACCTCGGTCTCGGCGCACCGACGTCCGTCAAGTCGGACGCCCAGGGCCGCATCAGGTTGGACGCTCTGGCGGATGCCCTGTCCGACGGCAGCGGTCCGACCATCGTCTGCCTGCAGGCGGGGAACCTTCACTCCGGTGCTTTCGACCCGCTCGCAGCGGCCATCGCGCTGGCCAAGGGGCACGGGGCCTGGGTGCACGTCGATGGCGCTTTCGGCTTGTGGGCGGCGGCTTCACCGCGGCTGCGTCCTCTTGTCGAGGGCCACCAGAACGCGGACTCGTGGGCGAGCGACGCACACAAGACGCTCAACGTGCCATACGACTGCGGAATCGCGATCGTGGCCCGCCCCCGCGCCGTACGCGATGCCATGGGCATGCAGGCAAGCTACCTCGTGCATGCCGAGGGGCCCGGGGACCCCCTGGACAGGGTGCCCGAGCTGTCGCGCCGCGCGCGTGGTGTCCCGGTGTGGGCAGCCTTGCGCTCGCTGGGCCGCTCGGGGGTCGCTGACCTTGTCGACGGGCTCGCCGGACACGCTCGTGCGATCGCCGAGGGCATCGCGACGGTGGACGGCGCCGAGATCCTCAACGACGTCGTGTTCACGCAGGTCTGCGCGGCGTTCGGCGACGACGAACGCACCCGGGACGTGACCGCCCGGGTGCTCGCTGACGGAACCGCGTGGATGTCCGGTTCGCGGTGGCAGGAGCACGATGTGCTGCGTGTCTCGGTCAGCAACTGGTCGACCGACGCGCACGACGTTGCCCTCACCGTGGACGCGGTCCGCCGAGCCGCCGCCCAAGCCGGCGGACGTCGCTGAGCCGTCAAGGACCGATCAGGGACTGAACCGCGCCGTGCCGCCGCCGGCAGCGGCCCCGTTGCCCCGCTCCCCCTCCACCCGGGTCTCCGGCGGGCCCTCGACCTCCATCTCGGCCTCCTCGTGCGCCTGCATGGCGGTGATCAAGGCATCCTGGTCGGCTTGCGACGGCAGCCCCCAGCCCGGCTGGTATCCGTACACGTCGAGCAGTGACCGCCCAGCGGTCAGCGTGTCGAGGACCTCGACGTCAGCGGGCCCCACCATGGCCGGGTGCTCGACGCCACAGACCTCCGACACCTTGAGCAGGTCGCGCCGCAGGGTGGTGACGTAGTTGGCCGCCCGTACGGACTTCAGAGCGGGGTCCAGACCGTGGGCGAGCCACGGGTTCTGCGTTGCGACGCCCGTCGGGCAGCTTTCGGTGTGGCACTTCTGCGCCTGGATGCACCCAATGGCGAGCATGGCCTCACGGCCGACGTTCACCATGTCGGCACCGAGCGCGAACGCGACCATCGCGTTGTCCGGCAGCCCGAGCTTGCCGGCGCCGATGAAGACGACCTCGGTGTGCAGGCCGCGCTCGGCGAAGATCGAGTAGACCCGGGCGAAGCCCAACCGGAACGGCAGCGAGACGGCGTCGGAGAAGATCATCGGCGCAGCGCCCGTACCGCCCTCGCCACCGTCGATGGTGATGAAGTCGAGGCCCCGTCCGGCGCCCTGCATCGCATCGGCCAGGTTGTGCCAGAAGTCGAGGTTGCCGACCGCCGACTTGATGCCCACCGGCAGGCCGGTGGCGTCGGCCAGGCGTTCGACGAAGTCCAGCATGCTGTCGACGTCGTGGAACTCGGCGTGGCGAGGCGGGCTGATGCAGTCCTCGCCGACCGGGATGCCCCGCGTCGCGGCGATCTCCGCCGACACCTTGGCCGCAGGCAGCACCCCACCGAGGCCCGGCTTGGCGCCCTGCGAGAGCTTGATCTCCAGGGCCCGTACCGGAACGGAGTCGACGAGCTCCTCTTGAGCTTGTCGAGGTTGAAGCGACCGGAGTCGTCACGGCAGCCGAAGTAGGCGGTGCCGATCTGGAAGATCAGTTCACCGCCGTGGCGGTGGTACGGCGAGGCCGCACCCTCGCCGGTGTTCTGCAGGCAGCCGGCCAGCGCGGCGCCGCGGTTGAGCGCCTCGACGGCGGCGCCGGACAAGGACCCGAAGCTCATCCCCGAGATGTTGACGACCGAGTCGGGCCGGAACGCGCGAGCCCTTCCGCGAGGGCCCCCCAGCACCTTGGCGCACGGCAGCCAGGCCTGCTGCCCAGGGTGCCCGTGGGTCGCCAAGGCGCGCCCGAAGGTGCGGTGATGCAGGATGACGTTGCCCGTGCCGTGCCCGAGGTCGTTGTCGGTTCCGAAGCCGAAGTAGTTGTTCTCCAGCTTCGACGACGCGTAGACCCACCGTCGCTGGTCACGGCTGAAGGGCCGCTCCTCGTCGTTCGAGGCGACGATGTACTGCCGCAGCTCGGGGCCGATCGCCTCCAGCATGTAGCGGGCGTGCCCGATGACGGGGAAGTTGCGCAGCAGCGCGTGCCGCTTCTGCAGCAGGTCGTGGGCACCCACCGCGGCGACGGCAGCCAGCGGAGCGATCGCTATTGCTCTTTTCTTCACTCTCCTCAGTGTGCCGTTCCGGCGGGGATCCGGCGAGTGCCTGTGCTGCACAGATCCTCGCCGCCGACCCGATGGACGTTCCGCCTCGCGACGAGCTGCTGATCGAGCTCGACGTGGTCCGTGCCCGGCGATGATCGTGCTCGACACGACCGTCCTGGTCTACGCCGTCGGCACGGACCACCCGTACCGCGACCCCTGCCGCACGCTCGTCGCCGGCATCGACGCCGCAGGGGTTCGGGCCACCACTACCGTCGAGGTCATCCAGGAGTTCGCACACATCCGGTCCAGGCGCCGGGACCGCGAGGACGCCCGCCGGCTTGCCGAGGACTTCACCGACCTGCTGTCCCCATTGCTGGCGGTCTCCGAACGCGACCTGCGGGCCGGCCTGGAGCGTTGGGAGCGTGGAGCGTCCCTTGGAGCCTTCGACGCCGTGCTCGCCGCGGCGGCCCGTGGCGCCGGCGCGAAGGCGCTCGTCTCCTCCGACATGGGCTTTGCCACCGTGCCCGGTGTGCCTCACGTGCTCCCCGACCAGGCGGGGATCGCCGCGCTGCTGGATCGCGGCACCTGAGTCTGACCGATCACACCGGGCGCAGCGGCAGATGCTCTCCCATAGGCGGCTCCACCCGCACCGGGTCCCCCGGGCGTACGTCCCCACCCGCCAGCACCACGCCCATGACGCCGGCCTTGCGGACCAGCGCTCCGTCGGCGTCGCGGGCCAGCGTTGCCTGCGTCAGTCCGCCGGCGAAGCGGTCGAGCTGCACGCACGGGTTGCGCAACCCCATGACCTCCACCAGCGCCATTGCCCCCAGGTGCAGCCGGGTCCCCTCGGGCAGGCCCAGCAGGTCCACCCCCCGGGTCAGCACGTTCTCCCCCAGGTCACCCGGTCCCACCTCGTACGCGGGGCGCAGTTCGTCGAGCAGCTCGGCGTGCAGCAGGTGCACCTGACGCGAGTTCGCCTGGAGCGGGTCCCGGCGAAGGCGCGAACGGTGCTGGACGGTGACCCCGGCGTGCGCGTCGCCCTGCACCCCGACGCCGGCGACGAGCCGGATCGCGCCCCGGGTCGCCTTGGAGAACCGGTGCCCGTCGGCGCGCGCCACCGCCTCGACAACGCCCCGCTGGGGGTAGGCAAACGGCGCGACACGCCCGGCGTGTCCCGCCGAACGGCTACCCCCAGCGGGGCCGGGGGGCCACTGCGCGCGGGTGATCCGGTGCACCACGTGCCGGCGCAGCGGGCTCTCGAGCGGCAGCCGTGGGTGGTCGAAGTCAGCGGTGCGGTCACGCAGCATGCCCAGCCGCTCCATCAACCGCCACGACGGCACGTTGATGCGCGCGGTCATCGACATGACGGCGTCCAGGCCGACGCTCTGGAACCCGTACCCGAGCGCTGCCCGGGCCGCCTCGGTGGCCAGCCCGTGTCCCCAGGCGGACCGCTTCAGCCGCCACCCGACCTCGACCTCACCGGACACGGGGAGCCCGTCACCGGCTCGCGACAGCCCGGTGAAGCCGATGAACCGGCTGTCGTCGCGACGCTCCAGCGCCCACAGCCCGAACCCGTCGGACGCGAACGACGCCTCGATCCGGTCGACCATCGCGTCGGACTCGGCGCGAGGCTGCACCGCCGGGAAGAACCGCATGACGTCGGGGTCGGCGTTCATCGCGGCGAACGCGTCGCGGTCGGACTCCGACCAGCCGCGCAGCACGAGCCGGTCGGTCACCAGACGGGGGGCATCCATCATCAACGCAGCCGGAGCCGCATCCGGTTCTCCACCTCGCTCGTCATCCCCGCGTAGCCTGCGGACAGCGTCGGCCGACGCTCGAGACCCGCCCAGCCGAGCACCATCCGCCGTGCCCGGCGCCGCTCGGCGCCACCTGGGCGATGGTCAGATGCGGGACGAGGCGCTGGCGGAACGACCCCCGGCCACGGTGCCGATGGTCGACGGGCTGGCGAAAGCTGAGGCGAAAGACGATGCCGCCGCCGAACCTGTCGCTGGAGCTGACCCGCATGCCCCGGATCTGCTCCAGCATGCTCCCGACCCCCGTGGCACGCTCCACAGCAGCCTGAACACCGGCTGGCGGCACCGCTGCGGCAGGGCTGCCGCTGAGCAGCGCAGCGAACAGACTGCCGATGGCGACACGTGTCCCGATCATCCGGATCCCCCCGCCGTCGGCGTGCTCGCGGCTGCGAGCACGGACGAGCAGTCTGCAACCTAGACCTGCAGGGCCGGCCGCGCCAGGCTCAGCGGAGAGCGAGCGCGCCCAGCACGGAGGTGAAGAACGGCAATCCGTCGGTGCCGGGACCGGTCAGCTCCTCCACGCAGTGCTCCGGGTGCGGCATCAGACCCACCACGTTGCCGGCTGCGTTGACGATGCCGGCGATCTCACGGGCCGAGCCGTTCGGGTTGCCGTCGAGGTAACGAGCGACCACCCGGCCCTCGCCTTCCAGCGCATCGAGGGTGGGCGTGTCGGCGACGTACCCGCCTTCGCCGTTCTTCAGCACGATGGTGATCTCGACGCCCTGCTCGTACGCCGAGGTCCAGGCGGTGGCCGCGTTCTCGATGCGCAGCCGCTGGTCCTTGCACACGAACCGGCGGTGGTCGTTGCGGACGAGTGCGCCGGGCAGCAGGTGCGACTCGCACAGGATCTGGAAGCCGTTGCAGATGCCGAGCACCGGCATCCCCCGTCCGGCGGCGACTATCACCTCGGTCATGACGGGCGCAAAACGGGCGATCGCACCGCAGCGCAGGTAGTCACCGTAGGAGAAGCCACCAGGCAGCACCACCGCGTCGACACCACGTAGGTCGTCATCGCCGTGCCAGAGCGCGACCGCCTCGCCACCGGACAGGGTCACCGCGCGGACCGCGTCGATGTCGTCGAGCGAGCCCGGGAAGGTGACCACGCCGATCCTCATGCGGACTCCACGTGCACGGCGTAGTCCTCGATGACCGGGTTGGACAGCAGGGTCTCGGCGAGGCTGCGGACCTGGGCCAGACGCTCCTCAGTCAGCTCGCCGTCGACCTCGAGCTCGAAGCGCTTGCCCTGGCGGACCTCGCTGATCCCGTCGAACCCGAGCCGCGGCAGGGCGCCGTGCACGGCCTTGCCCTGCGGGTCGAGGATCTCGGGCTTGAGCATGACGTCGACGATGACGCGGGCCACGGTGGTGCTCCTGACGTACGAGCGAGAGGGCGACGCCCCGAGTCTAGGCCTCCGCCGTCAGCGCGCCCTGTCTCGGATCAACTCAGCTCGCGCTTGAGGATCTTGCCGGTCGAGGTCATCGGCAGCTCGTCGCGGAACTCGACGATGCGCGGGTACTTGTAGCTCGCCATCTCCTCCTTGCCCCAGGCCAGCAGGTCGTCCTCGGTGGTCGTGTCACCGTCGTTCTTGATGACGATGGCCTTGATCTCCTCGCCGTGGGAGTCGTGCGGCACGCCGATGACGGCCACCAGCGAGACGGCGGGATGCGTCATCAGCACCTCCTCCACCTCACGCGGGTACACGTTGAAGCCGCCGCGGATGATCATGTCCTTGGAGCGGTCGACGATGTAGTAGTAGCCGTCCTCGTCGCACCGGCCGAGGTCGCCGCTGCGGAACCAGCCGCCGCGCGTCACCTCGGCGGTTGCCTCAGCGCGCCGGTAGTAGCCCTTCATGATGTTGGGACCCTTGATGGCGATCTCGCCGACCGCGTCGGCCTCGGTCACGTCGCTCCAGTCGGACTCGATCAGCTTGCACTGCACCCCCCAGACCGGTCGGCCGATCGAACCGGGCCTCGCCTCGCGACCGCGGACACTGAACGTGGCCACCGGGGAGGTCTCCGAGAGCCCGTACCCCTCGAGGATCTGCACTCCGAACCGGTCCTGGAAGTCCTTGATGATCTCCACCGGCAGGGACGCCCCGCCCGACGCGGCCATGCGCAGGTTCGCAGCGATCCGCTCGACGTCGACCGAGTCGTCGAGTGCACCGAGCAGGCCCCAGTACATCGTGGGCACGCCCGCGAAGTACGTGACGTCCTCGGCCTGCATCGCGGCCAGCGCCTGCTCGGGATCGAAGCGCGGCAGCAGCACGAGCGTGGCGCCGGAGCCGAAGCCGGCGTTCATCTGGACGGTCTGGCCGAAGGAGTGGAACAACGGCAGCGTGACGAGGTGCGTGTCGTGTCCGTCGGGGTGCTCGCCGAAGACCCGGTGGCAGGTGAGGGCGTTGGTCACCATGTTGGCGTGGCTGAGCTCGGCACCCTTGGGCTGCCCGGTGGTCCCGCTGGTGTACAGGATCACCGCGGTGTCGGTCGCCTCGGTCACGACGCTGTCGAAGACCGGCGACTGGTCGGCGAGCGCCTGAGCCATGGTCTGCGCTCCCTCGACGGTCGACTCCGCGGCCGGGTCGGCGGTGACGAGGAAGAAGTCGGTGCACGCGTCGGTGGCCTGGAAGCCCTTCCAGCCCTCGGCGCCGATGGCGAGCTCGGAGGTGCCCTCGAAGCAGAAGTAGGCCTTCGCGTCGGAGTCGTCGAGATGGTAGGCGACCTCACGTCCCTTCAGCAGCACGTTGAGGGGCACCACCACGGCGCCGGCCTTGAGGATCCCGTAGTACACGATGGGGAAGTACGGCAGGTTCGGGCAGCTGAGCGCGACCTTGTCCCCCGGGTCGATGCCCCGCGACACGAGCAGGTTGGCGACCTGGCTGGCCGCAGCGTCGACCTGCGCGTACGTCAGGCGGGCTTCCCCCAGCACCACGGCGTCGCGGTCGGGCAGGTTGCGGGCAGTGTCTTCGAGGAACACGGACAGGTTGAGCACGGGACACTCCAGGGGTCGGCGCCGAGGTTGTGCCGGTGATCCTACTGGTGGGTCACACCGACGGCGAGGGCTCGAACACAGCACCGGTCACGCGCTCGTACGCCTCCACGTACCGGGCCCTCGTACGGGAGACGACGTCGTCGGGCAACCGTGGCGGGGGCTGTTTGCCCGCACGTTCCCAGCCGCTCGCCGGCGACGTGAGCCAGTCGCGTACGTACTGCTTGTCAAAGGACTGCTGGGCGCGACCCGCTTGCCAGGCCTCGGCCGGCCAGAAGCGGCTCGAGTCCGGCGTCAGCGCCTCGTCGGCGAGCACGATGGTCCCGTCGGTGCGGCGACCGAACTCGAGCTTGGTGTCGGCCAGGATGATGCCGCGCTCGCGGGCGATCGCCTCGCCACGCGCGTACACGGCCAGGGTGATGTCGCGCAGCCGAGCAGCGACGTCGGCCCCCACGGTCTCGACCACCGCTTCGTAGGACATGTTCTCGTCGTGCTCGCCGAGCGCTGCCTTGGTCGCGGGAGTGAAGATCGGCTCCGGGAGCCGGTCCCCGTCGCGCAGGCCGCCCGGCAGCGGCACACCGCACACCTCACCGGTGCGCCGGTAGTCGAGAAGTCCCGAACCGGTCAGGTAGCCGCGGGCGACACACTCGACGGGGTACATCTCCAGGCGCTCGCACACCACCGCCCGGCCCCGTACCGACTCGGGGACGTCGGTCGACAGCACGTGGTGCGACACCAGGTCACGCAGCCGCTCGAACCACCACAGGGACAGCTGCGTCAGCACCGTCCCCTTGTCGGGGATCAAAGGCTCCAGCGCGAAGTCGTAGGCGGATATCCGGTCCGAGGCCACCATCAGCAGCCGGCCGTCGGGCAGCTCGTAGAGGTCACGGACCTTGCCTGAGTAGACGTGCGTGGCGCCGGGAACGGTGGGAGTCACGCGCGGCATCCTCCCACCCGAAGGAGACCGCCTCAGCAGCCGCCACAGGTACACATCCGGCTGGCTCAGAGGATGCCTCCCGGACGGTACGCCGCCGCCCTCGGGTGCTGGGCGGCCAACGCCTCGACCTGCGCCACGACTGCGTCGACCTGGTCGACGGCGGCCCCGGTGAAGGCCAACGGCGAGGCCACGGCGGCGGCGATGTCGCGGCGGGACAACCCGAGCCGCGAGTCACCGGCCAACCGGTCGAACAGGTCGTTGCGCGCAGTGCCCGGCTCCCGCATGGCCAACGCGACCGCGAGCGCGTGTTCCTTGATCGCCTCGTGGGCGCTCTCCCGGCCGACCCCGTGGCGGACCGCGTTCATCAACACCTTCGTGGTCGCCAGGAACGGCAGGTAGCGGTCCAGCTCCCGCTGGAGGACCCCCGGGAAGGCGCCGAACTCCGCGAGCACCGTCAGGAACGTCTCGAACAGTCCGTCCGCGGCGAAGAACGCGTCCGGCAGCGCCACCCGCCGCACCACCGAGTCGGAGACGTCTCCCTCGTTCCACTGGTCACCGGCGAGCTCGCCGAGCATGGCAGCGTTGCCTCGTACGACGACGGCGAGGCCGTTGACCCGTTCACAGGAACGCGTGTTCATCTTGTGTGGCATCGCCGACGAGCCGACCTGACCGGCCTTGAAACCCTCGGTGACCAGCTCGTGACCGGCCATCAGCCGGACGGTGGTGGCCAGGTTCGAGGGCGCTGCCACCAGCTGCACGAGCGCGGAGGCCGCGTCGTAGTCCAGCGAGCGCGGATAGATCTGCCCGACGCTGGTCAGCACCCGGGCGAAGCCGAGGTGCTCGGCGACGTGGGCTTCGAGTCGGGCCAGGCGGACCGGGTCGCCGTCGAGCAGGTCGAGCATGTCCTGGGCGGTGCCGACCGGACCCTTGATGCCGCGCAGCGGGAGCCGGCCGATGAGGCCTTCCAGCCGGTCCACGGCGACCAGCAGCTCGTCGGCAGTGGTGGCGAAGCGCTTGCCCAGCGTGGTCGCCTGCGCGGGCACGTTGTGGCTGCGCCCGGCCAGGACGGTCTCGCGGTGGGTGAGGGCAAGCTCGGCCAGACGGACCAGCGCGGCGACCGCGCGGTCGCGCAGCAGCTGCAGCGAGGAGCGCACCTGCAGCTGCTCGACGTTCTCAGTGAGGTCACGCGAGGTCATGCCCTTGTGCACGTGCTCGTGACCGGCCAGTGCGTTGAACTCTTCGATCCGCGCCTTGACGTCGTGGCGGGTGACGCGCTCGCGGGCCGCGATCGAGTCGAGATCGACCGTGTCGACCACCTGTTCGTACGCCTCGAGCACACCGTCCGGCAGCGCGATCCCGAGGTCGCGCTGGGCCCGGAGCACGGCCAGCCAGAGCCGGCGCTCCAGCACGACCTTGTGCTCGGGGCTCCACAGGTGGCCCAGCTGGCGCGACGCGTACCGGGTGGCCAGGACGTTGGGGATCACGTACCCCAGTGTCGCGCACCGGCCTGTCGCTGCGACCGAGCGGTCCGGCTTCCACCAGCGCCGGTCACCCGACCGGATCAGGCTGCGTGGCGGCGAGGGCGATGTCCGTGCGGACCTGCGCGCCGGCCAGGTCGATGAGGGCGATGCCCGCGTACGCCCGCTTTCGCGCCTGCTCCAGGTCGTCGCCCCTGGCCGTCACCGCCAGCACCCTGCCGCCGGCACTGAGCACCCGGCCGTCGTCGGCGGTGCTGGTCCCGGCGTGGATCACGTCGACGCCCTCGATGGCGTCCGCCTCATCGAGTCCACCGATCAGGTCACCCGAGCGGGGCGTACCGGGATAACCCGCGGCTGCCACGACGACGGCCACCGCCGCACCGCGACGAAACCGCGGCGCAGCGACCTCGTGCAGCCGGCCGGTGGCGGCCGCGTGCAGCAGCGTGCCGAGCGAGGATTCGAGCAGGGCCAGCAGCGCCTGCGTCTCCGGGTCGCCGAAGCGGGCGTTGAACTCGATGACGCGCACGCCGCGCGAGGTGAGCGCCAGCCCCGCGTACAGCAGACCTGCGAACGGGACGCCACGGTGGTCCATCTCCCGGACGGTGGGGACGAGCACACGCTCGTGCACGTCGGCGACCAGGCCCTCGGGCGCCCACGGCAGCGGTGTGTACGCCCCCATGCCGCCGGTGTTGGGGCCGGTGTCGCCATCTTCGATGCGCTTGAAGTCCTGGGCGGGCTGCAGTGGGAGCACCGTCTGCCCGTCGGTCACGGCGAACAGCGACACCTCCGGACCGTCGAGGTGCTCCTCCACCAGGACGCGTCCGCAGGCGCCGGCGTGCGCCAGCGCGGCCTTGCGGTCCTCGGTCACCACCACGCCCTTGCCGGCCGCCAGGCCGTCGTCCTTGACGACGTACGGCGGACCGAAGGCGTCGAGCGCGGCGACCACCTGCTCCTGCGTGTCGCACACGTGCGCCATCGCGGTCGGCACACCTGCCGACGCCATCACGTCCTTGGCGAACGCCTTGGAGCCCTCGATCTCCGCGGCGGCCGCGCTCGGTCCGAAGCAGGCGATGCCGGCCGCACGCACCGCGTCGGCGACGCCGGCCACCAGCGGTGCCTCCGGACCGACCACCACGAGGTCGATCCCCAACGAGGTGGCCAGCGCACTCACTGCCGAGCCGTCCAGCGGTTGCACCGGATGGAGGGCCGCCACCGCCCCGATCCCGGGGTTGCCGGGCGCCGCATGGACCTCGGTCACCACCGGATCGCGGGACAGGGCCAGGGCGAGGGCGTGCTCACGGCCCCCGGAGCCGATGACAAGGGTCTTCACGAGCGCTCACCCTAACGGCGGTGCCGTCGAGGCAGCCTCAGGCCAGGTCGCGTACGACCACCGACTCCTCGCGCCCCGGCCCGACCCCGATCACCGAGATCGGGGCACCGGACAGCTTCTCCAGCGCGTCCACGTACGAGCGGGCGTTGGCCGGCAGATCCTCGAGCCGACGCGCGGTGCTGATGTCCTCCCACCATCCAGGGAGGTACTCGTAGATCGGCTTCGCGTGGTGGAAGTCGGTCTGGTTGACCGGCATCTCGTCGTGGCGCTGCCCGTCCACGTCGTACGCGACGCACACCGGGACCTGATCGAGACCGGTCAGCACGTCGAGCTTGGTGAGCACGAAGTCGGTGACGCCGTTGACGCGCGCCGCGTACCGCGCGACGACCGCGTCGTACCAGCCGCAGCGACGTGGGCGACCGGTCGTGGTCCCGTACTCCGCACCGGTCTTGCGCAGGAACTCACCGCAGTCGTCGTGCAGCTCGGTGGGGAACGGGCCCTCCCCGACCCGAGTCGTGTAAGCCTTGACGATCGCCACGACCCGGTCGATGCGATTGGGGGGGATCCCCGAACCCGTGCAGGCGCCGCCGGAGGTCGCGTTGCTCGAGGTGACGAACGGATAGGTGCCGTGGTCGACGTCGAGCAGGGTCGCCTGTCCGGCCTCGAGCAGCACCGTGTCGCCGGCATCCAGCGCCCGGTGCAGCAGCAGGCCGGTGTCGGTGACCATCGGGCCCAGCCGGTCGGCGTAGGAGAGCAGCTCGTCGACCACCTCGGCCGCGGCCACGGCACGGCGGTTGTAGATCTTGGCCAGCACCTGGTTCTTGAGGTCGAGTGCCGCCTCCACCTTCTGGGTGAGGATGCCCTCGTCGAAGATGTCCTGCACGCGGACGCCGATGCGGTTCATCTTGTCCGCGTACGTCGGACCGATGCCACGCCCCGTGGTGCCGATGCGGCGTGAGCCGAGGAAGCGCTCGGTGACCTTGTCGATGGTGCGGTTGTAGGACGCGATCAGGTGCGCGCTGGCGCTGACGACGAGCCTGCTGGTGTCGATGCCGCGGGCCTCGAGCTCGTCCAGCTCCTCGAACAGCACACCGAGGTCGACCACGACGCCGTTGCCGATGACCGGCACGACGTCGGGGGACAGGATGCCGCTGGGCAGCAGGTGCAGGGCGTACTTCTGGTCACCGATGACGACCGTGTGGCCCGCATTGTTACCGCCGTTGAATTTCACGACGTAGTCGACCGCGGAGCCGAGCAGGTCGGTGGCTTTGCCCTTGCCCTCATCGCCCCACTGGGCACCCACGATCACCACGGCGGGCATGGCTCAACACCTCTGCAGCTCGGTTGGGTAGCCACCGCGTACGCCTGGCGGCGGGACTCGTGCGTCCAGGGTAGCGAACTGGTGCCTAGGATCTGTCGATGTGAATCCCCGACTCGTCATCACGAACGCGGCGGCCGGTAGCTCCGACGCCCCATCGATCGAGGCGGCGCTCGCGGTGCTCCGCGACGACGGGCCGGTCCGGGTGGAGGAGACCGCCGACGCCGAGGACCTCGCCCGGGTGCTCGCCGGACGACGCGACGACGAGACCGTGGTGGCCCTCGGGGGTGACGGCAGTCTGCACGCACTCGTGTCGGCGCTGCATGCCCGAGACGAGCTGCACGGCGTCCCGATCGGCCTGATCCCGCTCGGCACCGGCAACGACTTCGCGCGCACGATCGGGTTGTCCGTCGAGCCCGACGAGGCCGCCCGCCAGCTCGTCGACGCGGTGCGCACCGAGATCGACCTGATCGTCGACGACGAGGGTCAGGTGACGGTGAACGCGGTGCACGTCGGGCTCGGCGCCGAGGCGGGGCGCCAGGCGTCGCGGTGGAAGAAGCGGTTGGGTCCGATCGGGTACGTCGTCGGTGCCATCCAGGCAGGGCTCACGGCGCCCGGCCTGCACCTGCGGATCTTCGTCGACCGGGAGCGGTTGCCGCACTCCCACGGCGTCATGATGGTGGCCATGGGCAACGGCGCGTACGTCGGCGCAGGCGCGCAGCTGAGTCCCGGGGCGGACCCTGGTGACGGCTGGGCCGACGTGATGGTCAGCTACGCCGACTCCCCCGTCGCCCGCCTGGGCTATGCGCTGCGGCTGCGGCGCGGCGAGCACGCGCTGCGAGAGGACGTCACGACCAGTCGGGCGAGGGAGCTCGCGGTCCAGGGTGATGAATTCTGGGTGAACAGCGACGGCGAGGTCTCGGGTCCGTACCGGGCGAAGAGCTGGACGGTCCTGCCGGGAGCCATGGTGATGATGCTTCCGGGCTCGGCGCCGACGGCCAACCCCATCTGACCGGCTGCCTTCGACGATCCGTGCCACAATGTCGGTCCGCGGCCGCGTGTCGGAATCGAAGCAGGGGACGGTTCCGCCACCCTGGCCGCGAGTCCGGGCACCGCTGCGGCGCCGGCCCCGATGACCCCCTCGCGCCGTACCGTCGTGTCCTCTTCGACGGCAGGATCATCATGCCCCCTGAGCTCGAGCCCTTCGACGTCCATCCCGCGCAGTCCGACGTGCTCGACGACGCGGCCGATCGGCTGCAGGATCAGGCCCGTACCTGCCTGGACACCGAGGCGCTGACCCGCTGGGCGCACGCACCCGCGCTGGCCGGCTGGTCCGGGCTGGCCTCGGCGGAGCTGGCCGCCGCGCCGCTCCCGGTGCGCCAGGGTGCGGTTGCCCTCGGCGCCTCGCTCACCTGGGCGGGTTCGTGCGTGCGGCACTGGGCCGACGTCGTGCGGGACTTCAACCTGCAGGTCGAGCGCATCGTCGCCGACATGAACCACGAGCTCGACGGCCTCGGCGGCGAGAACGCCCCGGATGACCCCTTCGAGCTCATCGCCGAGGCGCGTGACGACGTCGTCGCCCACGCCCGCCAGCTCTGGTACGACGCCGAGCGCTCCCTGGACGGCGGCCGTTCCGAGGTGGCCACACTGCTGCAGGACGGGGCGACGGGCCTGAACATCCGGCGGCTGCGGGCCCAGGGAATGCTCCCGGAGACGCTGCTGCCGGTCTTCGCTGAGCTGCCGCACACCGACGACGACCAGCTGCGGGTGCTCAACCTGAACGCAGGCTCCGGCTTCGGCAACTCCCCTGGGAATTCCGACGGCACGGACTTCGGGGACGTCGACGAGTTGGCCCAGAGGATCGCTGCCGGCGACGTCGACGTCGCGACCCTGCAGGAGGTGTTCCGTGGCGACCTGCCCGGGCTGGAGCGGCACCTGGAGGAGCTGACCGGCGACGAGTGGGATCTGCACTTCGTCGAGGCGTCACGCAAGTACCGCGCAGACGACGCGGCATTCGGGCTGGGGGACACGAACTCACCGTTCGGCAACCTCGTCGCCGTCCGCCGGGGCGACGGCGTGGCGTACTCAGAGGTGGTGGCCAGCGAGAAGCTCGACACATCCGGTGAACACGGAGACGGATCCGACGGGCGAGCAGCGATCAACGTGCGCGTCCACACCGCCAACGGCGCCACCGTCGACATCGTCACCGCACACACCGACCCGTACGAGGACGGCGTGGTCGACGAGACCGAGCGGGCGCGGCAGATCCGCGAGCTGCTCGAGTTCGCCGAGAACTCCTCCGACGGCCCGCTCGTCGTCACCGGTGACCTCAACGACACGATCACCGGCCAGCGCGAGACCAACGAGGCGATCCGCGAGTTCTACGAGGAGGGGTACACCGACGCGGCGAGCATCGGGCCGACGTCCGACTACGGTCACGGCGCTCGGATCGACCTCACGTTCACCAGCGGGGAGATCGGGGTGTCGGATCCCTGGCGACGCGAGGGCGACTCGCCCGATCACGAGGGCGAGGACCACGACCTGTCCGACCACGACGGCACCGTGGTCGACATCAGTGTGCCGGTGCCGGTCGGCGCACAACCCCCGGGTGAGGACGAGATCCCGTCGCCGGGTGACGTGGACACCAGCGGGGACGACCGGCCGCGGGACGACTACCACACGCCGCGATGATGGAGGGCTACTTCGACGTCGCCGTGGAGCGCGTCTTCCGTGCGGGTATGGCCGTCACAGCGACCGGGACCGACTGGGAGCGGTGGAGCGGGCTGGTGCGCACCACTCTCGAGGACGCCGTGCAGCAGGTACGCGACGCGACCGTCGCCGGCTCGCTGTCCGGGGCGGCGGGCGACGTCAACCAGGCAGTCGGGCGCCTGGTCGTCGACGTCGACGCGCTCGGCACGAGCACCGCCGGCGCCGCCTGCGACGTCGCCCGCGGCGACGAGGACGCAACCGGAGCAGCACGCCCCGCGCTGGCGGCGAACGTGGCGCTGCCGGTGTTCGAGCGACTCGTCTAGCGATCCTTGGTCGCTAGGGGCCGAGCAGCTCGGCGTGGGCCTCCTCGCTGGAGTCGCGCAGGAACTCACGGCAACGCGTGGCCTCCTCGACGTCCCCGATGCGCTCCGCGGCGCGCGCCAACGCCGCCAGTGCCCGCAGGAAGCCACGGTTGGGCTCGTGCCGGTATGGCACCGGACCGTAGCCCCCCCAGCCGTTGCGGCGCAGCGCGTCCAGACCTCGGTGGTAGCCGGTGCGCGCGAACGCGTACGCCTCGACGTCGCGACCCTGCGTGAGCGCCGCCTCCGCCAGCACCGCCCACGGCAGGCTCGACGCCGGGTGCGCGCGTGCGACGGCGTCCGCCTCGACCTGCATGTCGGCGCTGTCCGCACCGTCAGTGAGGAGGTCGGCGAGCATCACCGCCGCAGGATCGACGGGCAACAGGGTCTCGGGCGGTCCGCCCAGCAGGTTCTCGGGTGCCATCCGTGCATCCTCGCACCCCGCGCGCGGTTTACCAGGGCCCCCTGGTGAACCTCACCGCCCATGGGATGCAACCCGTGGGCGGTGACAACATGCCATGGGGAGTCCGGAACTTCGCCCGTACGCAGTGGCTCAGACGAAATGCTGTCGACCACGCGTGTAGAGCCGGAGGGACGCCCGCAGGTCGGTCTGCAGTCGGCGTGCGGTCTGGGCGCTACGGGACCGGTCGAGCTCGGACCAGACGAGCCGGGTCATCCCCAGCGACTCGCGGCGAATCCGGTCCTCGCGACGCTTCTCCCGGGCAACGATCTCGCCCGGGTCCTCGTCCGGCTTTAGGTCACGCGTGTACTTGCGCATCCCGTCGAACTCCCCGACGTGGCAGTAGTCGAGCCATGCGTAGTCGACCCGACCTAGCTGGCGCCCCCCGGCGTCGCGGATCACGACCTGCAGATCGGGCGCCGGGACCGCGTGGCGCCAACACATGTGCCGCCCCCGACTCTCCCCGACCGACTCGGAACGTCCGTCGCCCCGGCGGATCGTGACCCTGGCCTGCAACGCGCCGCGCCAGCGCTCGTACGTCACCAGCCGACGCTCGAGATCCTCACGAATCAGTCGTCCGGCGCGCAGCGCTGAGTCCACCGTGCACAGACCTGCCTCGCCGTCCAGCACCAGGGCCGACTCGACGGTGACACGCTCCTCGCTGAGCACCAGGAGGCCGCCGATATCGAGCAGGTCGTCGTCCGCCACCAGGCCCTCGTGATGGATGATGCCTGCCTCGCGTCGTCCGGCGCCCTTGTCGAGCCTGGTCACGTCCACGACCGACATGTCCCAACCCCACTGGTCGTGGCCGTGCGCGACCGACCCGGACCGGTGGCTGAGCGCCACCCGACCCTGCATGCCCGCGACCACCGAGCGGGCCAGCACCAGGTGGCGTTGCTCGGGCATCAACTCGTCGTAAGTCTCCGCCAAGGCGTAGATGCCGTGCCGCAGGCGGCGCAGGTATTTCGCGCGGACGGCCGACCGCAGCTCTGTGTCGCTGTGGCCGCAGTCGAGCGCGTCGCCTCGGTTGAAGTAGCCACCGTTGATCTCGGCCAGTGCGAGGACTCGTCCATCCATGCATCGACGGTGGCCCTCACGAGGCCGGCGCCGCCAGGGGGATCGGACAATCTGTGGATGAGACGGAGCCTGTGGGCGAGCCCGGGCGTAGCGGACTCCCCATGGCACCTTGTCACCGCCCATGGGTTGCAACCCATGGGCGGTGCGGTTTCCCAGGGGACCCTGGTAAACGCACCGCCATGGCAGCCCCGCCCCGTGGTCAGGTCGTGACCGACGTGCCGGCCGAGCGCAGGTGCCGGCACGCCGAGGCGACCCGCTCGGCCATCGCGGCCTCGGCTGCCTTGCCCCAGGCCCGCGGGTCGTACGCCTTCTTGCTGCCGACCTCGCCGTCGATCTTCAGCACCCCGTCGTAGTTGCTGAGGATGTGACCGGCGACCGCCCGGGTGAATGCGTACTGGGTGTCGGTGTCGATGTTCATCTTGACCACGCCGTAGTCGACGGCGTCGGAGATCTCCTGCTCGCTGGAACCGGACCCGCCATGGAAGACCAGGTCGAACGGCCGGTCGTTGCCCTCGGTGGCGACGGCCTCCTGCGCCGCCTTGAGGATCTCTGGACGCAGCTTGACGTTGCCGGGCTTGTAGACGCCGTGCACGTTGCCGAAGGTGAGCGCGGCCATGTAGCGCCCCTTCTCCCCAAGACCGAGGGCGCGCGCGGTGGCGAGCGCGTCCTCCGGGGTCGTGTACAGCTTGTCGTCGATCGCGCCTTCGACGCCGTCCTCCTCGCCACCGACGACCCCGACCTCGATCTCGAGGATGACCCGCGCCGCCGCAGCCCTGGCGAGCAGCTCCTCGGCGATCTCCAGGTTCTCCTCCAGCGGCACCGCGGACCCGTCCCACATGTGCGACTGGAAGTACGGCAGGCCGCCGGACTCCACCCGCTCCTGCGACAGCGCGAGCAGCGGACGTACGAAGCCGTCGAGCTTGTCCTTGGGACAGTGGTCGGTGTGCAGCGCGATGTTCACGGGGTACTTGGTGGCGACCACCTCGGCATAGGCCGCGAAGGCGACCGACCCGGTGACCATGTCCTTGACCGTCGAGCCGGACAGGAACTCCGCGCCGCCGGTGGACACCTGGACGATCCCGTCGCTGCCGGCCTCGGCGAAGCCGCGGATCGCCGCGTGCAGCGTCTCCGACGACGTCACGTTGATCGCCGGGTAGGCGAAGGACTCGCGCTTGGCCGCATCGAGCATCTCGGCGTAGACCTCGGGCGTGGCGATGGGCATCGGATTCCCCAATCGGGTGACGGCGTGCGGAGCCCACAGCCTAGAGGCGGGCGCGGTCGGAGACCACGGCGGGACAGCGGCGCCGGAACCTCACTCCAATGCCGAGACGACCGCGCGGGCTGCTACCTGCACCGGGTCCCAGACCGAGGAGAACGGCGGGGCGTACGCGAGGTCGGTGAACACCAGCTCGTCGACGGTCATGCGGGTCCACAGGGCCATTGCGCAGGTGTCGATCCGGATGGCCGCGCCCCCGTGGCCGATGATCTGGGCGCCGAGCATGCGGCGGTCGGAGCGCCGGGCCACCATCTTGAGCGTCATCGGCTGCGACGTCGGCCAGTAGCCGGCGGTGGTCGTGGTCTCGATCGTCGCCGCGACCGCGTCGATGCCTGCCGCCGCCGCATCCTTCTCGGTCAGACCCGTTCGGGCGATCTCCAGGTTGCACACCTTGGTGACGGCGGTGCCGACGACGCCGGGGAAACGCGCCCGTCGGCCCGCGATGCCGAGTCCGGCGACGCGACCCTGCTTGTTGGCATGGGTGCCCAACGGCACGTACGCCCAGTCCTCGCGGATCCGGTCCCACGTCTCCACGCAGTCGCCCGCCGCGTAGACCTCGTCGCGTCCGTCGCAGCGCATCGACGGATCCGTACGCAGCCCGCCGACGCGACCCAGACGCAGCCCCGCCGCCGACGCGAGCCGCACCTCGGGGCGTACCCCGATTCCGAGCACCACCAGATCGGTCTCGATCACACCGTCAGCCGTCGCGACCGCGCGCACGCGACCGGCGCTGCAGTCGAAGCCGGTCACCTCGACGCCGGTCCGCACGTCGATCCCCATGCCCTCCATCGCCGCCGCGATGCGATCGCCGAGCTCGGGGTCGAGCCTGCCCATCGGCTGCTCTGCCTGGTCCACGAGGGTGACGTCCAGCCCCCGCCGGACGCACGCCTCGGCCATCTCTACTCCGATGTAGCCGCCACCGACCACCACCACGCGGCGGGGGTCGTGCGTCCCGAGCGTCGCCAGGATGGCCGCCCCGTGCTCCAGCGTCTGCACGCCGAAGATGCCCTCGGCGTCCGCGCCAGGCAGGTCCGGTCGGATCGGGACGGCACCGGTGCCGAGCATCAGCACGTCGTACGGGATGCGCGACGTACCGCCTCGCGGGCCACGCACCTCGACCCTGCCGGCGTCCAGGTCGATGTCCGTCACCTCGGTACGGATGCGTACGTCGATGCCGCGCTCGCGATGCTCCTGCGGTGACCGGGCGACCAACGCCTCGGCGCAGGCCACGTCCCCGGCGACCCAGTACGGGATTCCGCAGGCCGAGTAGGAGGTCCATCGGCCCCGCTCGAGCACGACGACGTCGAGGTCGTCCCCGAGCAGCCTCTTCGCGGTCGACGCGGCGCTCATCCCGGCCGCGTCACCACCGATCACGACGAGGCGTTGCGATATCGGCACCCTTCCGACTGTAGGCGCCTGACCGGCGCCTGGCCCGGGACTTCCCATGGCAAGTGCTCACCGCCCATGGGTTACAACCCGTGGTCGGTGCGGATTACCAGGGTCCCCTGGTAAACCGCAGCCGCCGAACCCCCGCGCGCAGCTCAGGGGCTCGCGTGCTGGCGGACCCAGGCGTGCATGGCGATCGCCGCGGCCGCACCGGCGTTGATCGAGCGGGTCGAACCGAACTGCGCGATCGACACGGTGGCGGACGCCCCTGCGCGAGCCGGCCGGCTCAGGCCCGGGCCCTCCTGGCCGAACAGGAGCACGCACGCCTCGGGCAGCACGGCGGTCTCCAGCGGCACCGCTCCCGGCAGGTTGTCGACGCCGAGCACGGGCAGGCCGGCCCGCCTCGCCCAGCCCAGGAACGCCTCGACGTCCTCGTGATGGTGCACGTGCAGATAGCGGTCGGTCACCATGGCGCCCCGGCGGTTCCAGCGTCTGCGGCCCACGACGTGCACGCCGGCGACGTTGAAGGCGTTGGCGGTCCGCACGATCGAGCCGATGTTGAAGTCGTGCTGCCAGTTCTCGATGGCCACGTGCAGCGGGTGACGGCGGCTGTCGAGGTCGGCGACGATCTCCTCGAGTCGCCAGTAGCGGTACCGGTCCACCACGTTGCGTCGGTCGCCGTCGCGCAACAGCCCGGCGTCCAGGCGCGGGTCGGCCGGCCACGGCCCCTGCCACGGCCCGAGCCCCACCATCGGCTGCTCGTCGTTCACGTTTCATCCTCCCCGAAGCCGTTCGATCGTCGCCGACACCGTCGTAGGCTGAGCAGGTGCCTGCCACCACGCCTCAGGCCTTCGGTGTGAGCCCCGAGAGCCTTCCGGGCTCCTCCGGCTCATGGGCGCTGTGGATCACCGCCGCCATCATCTTCGCCGAGTGCGCGGTGCTGCTGGGCTTCTTCCTCCCCGGCGACACCCTGCTGTTCGGGGTCGGCATCCTGGTCAGCACCGGCGTGATCGACCACCACATCGTGTTCGTCTGCCTCGTGCTGTCGCTGGCCGCGGTGGCCGGCAATGCAGTCGGCTACGAGCTCGGCCGGGGGCTCGGCCCCACGCTGCTGGAGCGACCCCGTCGGTCCCTGGTGACCCCGGACCAGCTCGCTCGTACGCGCGCGTTCTTCGACCGGCACGGCCCCTGGGCGATCATCCTCGCCCGGTTCGTCTCGGTGGTCCGCACGCTGATCACCGTCGTCGCAGGGATAGCCCGGATGCCGCGGCGCAGGTACCTCCTGTACAGCGCGGTCGGCGGGGTCCTCTGGGCGGCCGGGGTCACCGCGCTGGGGTACGGCCTGGGCAACCTCCCGTTCGTACGCAACTACATCGAGCCGCACCTGGACCTGGTGATCCTGAGCCTGGTGCTCGCCACGCTGCTCCCCATCGGCGTCCACGTGCTGCGTGGGCGTCGGGCGTCCGCACCGGCAAGCGGCGAGGCCGTCTCCCCGCAGCGGGTCAGCGCTGGGACCCACCGTCACAGACCGAGGTCGGCGCTGCCGAAGGCGTAGCGGTAGGAGCAGCCCTGCTCCTGCACCTTCTGCCGGGCCCCGGTGTCACGGTCGACGATGACCGCGACGGCCACCACGTCGGCGCCCGCCTCGCGCAACGCGTGCACCGCGGTCAAGACCGAACCACCGGTGGTGGACGTGTCGTCGACCGCCAGCACCCGGCGGCCCGCGACGTCGGGACCCTCGATGCGTCGCTGCAGCCCGTGCTCCTTGCCCGACTTGCGGACCACGAAGGTGTCCAGGAGCCGTCCGCGAGCCGCAGCGGTGTGCATCATCGCGGTCGCGACCGGGTCGGCTCCGAGCGTCAGCCCGCCCACGGCGTCGAACTCCAGGTCGTCGGTGAGCTCGAGCATCACCTCGCCGACCAGCGGGGCGGCGGCGGCGTCCAGCGTGATCCGACGCAGGTCGACGTAGTAGTCGGCCTCTCGCCCCGACGACAGGGTGACGCGGCCGCGCACGACCGCCTTGCTCCTGATGTGCTCGACGAGCTCCGCGCGTGGGGCCATGGCCGACACCGTACGCAGGACCGTGCGACGGTCATCCGCGGGTGCTGCCTTCGGGTCAGGGGTCGATACAGTCGCACCGATGAAGCAGCACAGCGAACGGATCCGTGGCCTCGGCACCACCATCTTCGCCGAGATGTCCGCGCTCGCCCAGCGCACCGGCGCGGTCAACCTCGGGCAAGGATTTCCCGACACCGACGGGCCCGCGTCTGTCATCGAGGCCGCAGTCGAGGCCATGCGCTCGGGCCGCAACCAGTACGCGCCGGGTCCGGGCGTGCCGGAGCTGCGGCACGCGATCGCTGCGCACCAACGGCGTTTCTACGGCCTCGACGTGGATCCCGACGCCGAGGTCGTGGTGACCACGGGGGCCACCGAGGCGGTGGCCGCGGCCCTGCTCGGACTGGTCGACCCGGGCGACGAGGTGGTGGTGCTCGAGCCCTACTACGACTCCTACGTCGCCGTGATCGCGATGGTCGGCGCGGTCCGCAGACCGGTCACGCTGCGGGCTCCGACGTTTCGACCCGACATGTCCGAGCTGCGCGCGGCGGTGACCCCGCGCACCCGGGCACTGCTGCTGAACAGCCCGCACAACCCGACCGGCATGGTCCTGGACGCGGGAGAGCTCGCCGCGATCGCGGCCGTGGCCATCGAGCACGACCTGGTGGTCATCACCGACGAGGTGTACGAGCACCTGACGTACGACGGGGTCGCGCACACCCCGATCGCCACCCTGCCTGGCATGGCCGAGCGCACGCTGAGCATCTCATCGGCCGGCAAGACCTTCGCCTTCACCGGCTGGAAGATCGGCTGGGCCACCGGCCCTGCCGCGCTGGTGCGGGCCGTCATGGCGGCCAAGCAGTTCATGACGTTCACCTCCGGTGCGCCGTTGCAGCCGGCGATCGCCGGTGCCCTGGGTCTGCCCGACGAGGTCTTCGCCGAGCACGTCGCGGGCCTGCAGGCCCGCCGCGACCAGTTGTGCAGCGGACTGGCCGACCTCAGTCTGGGCGTGCACGTCCCGGCAGGCACGTACTTCGCCACCACGGACATCCGCCCGCTCGGGTACGACGACGGGCTGCAGTTCTGCCGGTCGCTGCCGCAGCGAGCGGGTGTCGCCGCGGTGCCGCACCAGGTCTTCTACGACGACGTCGAGGCCGGACGGCCACTGGTCCGCTGGGCGTTCTGCAAGCAGGAGTCGGTCATCGACGAGGCCCTGACCCGTCTGGGTCGGGCCTTCGGCTGAGAGCGGGGCTGAAGGAACCTGGGCAGGTCACCGGGCCGAGCGCTCGTGCGCCTTGTAGTCGAACCACGTGCTCGCACCACCGGTGAAGAGCAGCACCGCGACGGCGATGCCGGCAGCCACCCAGATCAGGCCGATCAGCGCGCCGAGCAGGGTGAACACGACACCCACGATCGCGGTGACCACCGACGCGATGACCAGGAAGATCCGCGCGGTCCCACCGCCACGGAGCACGCCGATCGCCGGCCAGATCGCGAGCAGCATCAGCACGGCGGCCAGCAGCGCGACAACCCCCACGACGCTGATCCCGTCCGTCAGCTCGGTCACGGTGATGTCGGCCTCGCGCAGCACCTGCCGACCTTCGCTGCTGTCCTCCAGCGCCTCGACGATGCTGTCGCTGGCCAGCAGCATCGCGAGCCCGGCGACGAGCCAGAAGCCGCCGGTCAGGACCGAGAACACGATCGTGATCACGCTGGCCGCCGTCACGCCGCCCGGCCGGTCACGCCGCACACCGGGGTCGCCGCCGTACTGCGGATAGCCCGAGTCCTGCTGGCCGTATTGGCCGCCGTACTGGCCCCCGTACTGCGGTGGCTGTGACGCACCCGGGTACCGCGGCTGCTGACCGTACGGCGAGGACTGTCCGCTGGGGGAGTCAGAGGGCGGCGTCGTCATGGAGGTCTCCTGGTTCGTCGTCCGTCGGTCCGTGCGCGTCGGCACGTGCTGACCCGGCGAAGCAGGATCCCCCGCCGGGACACGGTCGCTCGCCGGGCCGGCGAACCATGCACGTGCCTCGGGTCTCCACAGTAGTGCCACGCACAGCCCGCCCAGGAGCGCCAACAGCAGACCGGGCACCCCGAGCAGCAGGCTCACCAGCACCCAGCCGACCGCGAGCACGGTCAGGACGAGTCGGGCAGCCCGGTCGCGGCGCGCGGTGAAGACGCTGAGCACGACCGCCGCCACGCAACACGCCGCCGCCGCCATCGCCGCGATCCGCAGGAACTCGACCACGGCCTCGACGCTGTAGCCGCCGGAGCCGAACGGAGCGTCCGCGAACGCCTGCTCGATCTGTTGGCGCACCTCCAGGGAGCCCCAGTCACCCAGCAGCACGAAGATGTTGACCAGCGTCAGCACCGAGCTCGCTCCCGCGATCAGGCAGGCGTAGGTCACGGCGATCGGTCGTACGTCGGACGCGGCCACGAGCCCCATCCCACCATGTCGAGCGAGGTCTCAGCGGCCGGCGCCGACCACCAGCCCGTCGACGTCGCCGGCGTGGTCGACCACCACCGTGTCCCCGTCGCGGATCTCACCGGCGAGCAGCGACCGGGCGAGCTGGTCGCCGATCTCGCGCTGGACCAGCCGGCGCAGCGGCCGCGCACCGTACATCGGGTCGTAACCGGTGAGTGCCAGCCACTCCCGGGTGGCCGGCGTGACGTCGAGCGTGATCCGCCGGGCGGACAGACGCCCCTGCAGCGCCGCAACCGCGAGATCCACGATGTGCGTCAGGTCGTCGGTGCTCAGCGAGTCGAACAGCACGATCTCGTCGAGCCGGTTGAGGAACTCCGGCTTGAAGTGGGCGCGCACCACGCTCGTCACCGCGTCGTGGCGGGTCTGCTCGTCCAGTGACAGGTCCGTGGTGAAGGCTGACCCGAGGTTGGAGGTCAGGATGAGGATCGTGTTGCGGAAGTCGACCGTGCGTCCCTGCCCGTCGGTGAGCCGGCCGTCGTCGAGCACCTGCAGCAGGATGTCGAAGACGTCGCCGTGCGCCTTCTCGACCTCGTCGAGGAGGACCACCGCGTACGGTCGGCGCCGCACCGCCTCGGTCAGCTGGCCGCCCTCGCCGTACCCGACGTAGCCGGGAGGCGCTCCGATCAGGCGTGCCACCGCGTGCTTCTCGGCGTACTCGCTCATGTCGATGCGGATCATCGCCCGCTCGTCGTCGAACAGAAAGTCCGCCAGCGTCTTGGCCAGCTCGGTCTTGCCGACGCCGGTCGGACCCAGGAACAGGAACGAGCCGGTGGGCCGGTCCGGGTCGGAGACGCCTGCCCGGGAGCGCCGGACCGCGTCGGAGACCTCCTCGACCGCGCGCCGCTGCCCGACCAGGCGCTTGCCAAGCTCCTCCTCCATCCGCAGCAGCTTGCCGGTCTCGCCCTCCAGCAGCCGGGCGGTGGGGATGCCGGTCCAGGCCGCCACGACCTCGGCGACCTCGTCGGGCCCGACCTCCTCGTGGACCATCAGGTCCGTGGCCGAGCCGGTGATCCGGTCGGACTCGTCGGCCTGGGCCTGTATCAGCTCCTTCTCCAGCGACGGGATCTCGCCGTACGCGAGCCGGCTCGCGGTCTCGAAGTCGCCCTCGCGCTGCGCCTTGTCGGCAGCGACGCGCAGCTCGTCGATCTGCTCCTTGATCTCACCGACCCGGTTGAGGCTCCGCTTCTCGGACTCCCAGCGTGCCTCGAGACCACGCAGCACCTCCTGGGCGTCGGCGAGCTCCGCGCGCAGCTTGGCGAGGCGTTCCTGGCTGGCGACGTCCCCCTCCTTGGCCAGGTGCATCTCCTCCATCCGCAGCCGGTCGACGGTGCGACGCAGCTCGTCGATCTCGACCGGGGAGGAGTCGATCTCCATCCGCAGCCGGCTGCCCGCCTCGTCGATCAGGTCGATCGCCTTGTCCGGCAGCTGCCGGCCGGTGATGTAGCGGTCGCTCAGGGAGGCCGCGGCGATCAGCGCGCCGTCGGCGATCGCGACCTTGTGGTGCGCCTCGTAGCGCTCCTTGAGGCCACGCAGGATCGCGATCGTGTCCTCGACGCTGGGCTCGCCGACGAACACCTGCTGGAACCGGCGCTCGAGCGCGGCGTCCTTCTCGATGGAAGTCCGGTACTCGTCCAGCGTCGTCGCACCGATCATCCGCAGCTCGCCTCGGGCCAGCATCGGCTTGAGCATGTTGGCGGCGTCCATCGCGGAGTCACCGGTGGCACCGGCTCCCACCACCGTGTGCAGCTCGTCGATGAACGTGATGACCTGGCCGCTGGACTCCGTGATCTCGGTCAGCACCGCCTTGAGCCGCTCCTCGAACTCACCGCGGTACTTCGCTCCCGCCACCATGGCCGCGAGGTCGAGGGAGATCAGGCGCCGGTTCTTCAGCGACTCCGGGACGTCGCCGGCGACGATTCGCTGGGCGAGTCCTTCGACGACGGCGGTCTTGCCGACGCCGGGGTCGCCGATCAGCACCGGGTTGTTCTTCGTCCGCCGGCTCAGCACCTGCACGACGCGACGGATCTCGATGTCGCGACCGATGACCGGGTCGAGTCCGCCCTCACGGGCCCGGGCGGTCAGGTCCACCCCGTACTTCTGCAGGGAGTTGTACGTCGCCTCGGGATCCTGGGTGGTGACCCGGGCCGAACCGCGCACGGAGCCGAAGGCTTCCGTCAACGCGTCCGCGGTGGCGCCGGCGCGGCTGAGGATCTCGCGGGACCGCCCCTGCACGGTGGCCAGGCCGACGGTCAGGTGCTCGGTCGAGACGTACTCGTCGCCCAGCTCGCCGGCGAGGTCGGCGCTTCGCTGCAGCACCTCGTGCAGCCCCCGCGACATCGCCGGGTTCGCCACGCTCGTGCCCGACGCCGTGGGCAGCGCAGCGACCGCGTCCTTGGCCTGCCCGGCGACCGACCGCGGGTCGGCGCCCACGGCGCCCAGCAGCGCCGGTGTCATGCCGTCGGGCTGGCCGAGCAGCGCCAGGAGCAGGTGCAGGCCGTCGATCTGCGGGTGGCCGGCCGACGCAGCCGAGCGCAACGCGGCCGCGACCGCCTCCTGGCTGCGGGTGGTCATCTTGGAGACGTCCATGCGCGTGACGGTTCCCTTCTCGTGCTCCGCGTCCCAGCACCACGCGGGACACCTCTACAACGCGGTCGGACCTGAGTCTGTTCCACTCAACTCTTCCCGACCGCCGGGGGCCGGCTACCGCCTGCGCAGGTCAGCGGCGACCGCCTCTGCTTCAGCCACCCAGAAGGCGCGGATGTCGGGATCGGCCCACGCGAGCTCGATCATCGCCGGCTCGGCATAGTCGGCGACGTTACGCGTGAACATGGCGTACGCAACCCGCTCCGCTCTCATGGCTGCGCTGGGGCGTCGCTTCCGGCCGAGGCCGCTCCAGGCAGCCGCGAGCGCCACGGCAGCCCCGGCGGCAACGGATGCAGCGGTTGCGGCGAGGGTCGGATAGCCCCCGACTGCCAGCACGATCCCGGAACCGGCCCTCCGCGAGTACTGCACCATGCTCAAGGCGCGCACGTCCTCCCTCGCCCACCTCGAGGGCCTGATCGAACGCCTCGGCATGCACGGCGAGATGCGTACCCACATCGTGATGTCGACCCAGTTCGACGGGCGACCGGTCCAGCAGTCCGCCCCCGAACGGCCGGTCGAGCCGTCGCAGGGGTGGAGCTGAGGCTCGGCCACGGACCCCGGCCCCATGCAGTACCGACAGGTGGGGCCAGTTCCGGCAGGGCTTGCTGGCGCTCACCTGGTGGGTGCCTGAGCCACCGATCGCGCACGAGTCGCCCTCGCCCAGGTAGTCAACCGATGGGCAGGCACACCACTACGAGGGATCGACCCGTAGGACCTGCACCTGGCAGGTGGCGTCGCTCTCGACGGACGCCGGGATGCCGGGGATCTCGAACTCGGTGGGCACGCCGGGCTCGAGGTCGGCCAGCAGCCGCCGGCGTCCGACCGGATTGACGGCGTCCACACCGGCGAGGACCACCGTCACCTCGAAGCTCGCGACCGAGGCGGCCGAGTTGGTGATGACACCCGTCGCCGTCCAGTCCCCGCCGACGTCCGGCTCGCACTCGAACGACGACAGGTCCGACGCGGCGTCGTAGCCGCCACCGGGCAGCGTGGCCGGGGGCCCGGTCGGTGTCGCGGGGCTGGCCCCGGCGCTCGGGGAGGACGGCTCCGCAACGGCGGGGTCCCTGTCACCGGAGCAGCCGGCCACGACGGCTACGGACAAGGCGACGCCCGCGACTCGTACGAGATGGCGCATAACCACATCAGACCACGAGGAGCCGCCCCGATCCGGGCACCGACGCTCGTGGCCGTGCTCAGTCGGCGGTCTGCGGCGGCGGGTCCGGGTCGACCGGCTGCGGCTGCGGGGCGACCGTGTCGTCGATCCGGTCGGACAGGTAGCGCAGGACCTCCGCCGCCGTCGCCACCGTCGGCACCGCCAGGAAGGCGCCGGTGATGCCGAACAACGTCCCACCGGCCGTCACCGAGAGCAGCACCACGCCGGCATGCAGACCCAGGCTCTTGCCCTGCAGGATCGGCGAGAGCACGTTGCCCTCGACCTGCTGCACGACGAGGATCAGTACGAGGACGGCCAGCGCGGTCCCCCAGCCCACGGTCACCAGGGCCACCAGCACGGCGAGGGCTCCGGCGATGAGTGCGCCGATGATCGGGATGAAGCCGCCGAAGAACGTGAGGGTCGCCAGGGTCAGCGCCAACGGGACCCCCAGCAGCACCAGGCCGATGCCGATGAAGATCGCGTCCACCAGGCTGACGACCACCTGGGTGCGGATGAACGCGCCGAGCGTCTTCCAGCACCGCCCCAGGACCGTGCAGAGGTGACCTCCGGCACGATCGCCGAGCACGCCGTTCACCCACGGGAGGAACCGGTGGCCGTCCTTGACGAACAAGAAGCTGAGCACCAGCACGAGCACGGCGTTGATGACCAGGCTGCCCACGGCACTGACCCCGGTGAACACGCCGGTCGCGATCGAGGAGGCGGCGTCCTGCAGCCGCGACGTGATCGCGTCGACCACCGCTTCGAGCTGGCTGTCGGACAGGTTCAGGGGCGGGCCCGTCATCCAGTCCTTCACCTGCACGAGCCCGTCCGAGGCGCGCGAGGCCACGTCCGTGACCTGACCCACGACCGAGGTGGCCATGAACGTCAGGACGATGAGCACCGCGGCGACGAATGCCACCACGACCAACGCAGCGGCAGCCGCCCGCGGGGCTCCCCATCGGTGCAGCCGGTCGGCGACCGGGTGCAGCAGGGTGGAGACGAGGAGCGCCAGGAGCACCGGCAGGACGATCATCCACAGCCAGCCGATGACGTAGGCCACGACGACCGCGCCGGCCGCCAGCAGCACCAGCCGCAGGCTCCACCGCGCCATCACCTGTGCACCGTCGCCGATGACGCTGGAACGGTCGGGGACCGGACCCTGCACCGACTGGCCCGGGTGGTCGGCCATCCGTGACGACATGTACGTGACCCTCCGCGACGGCTGCACCGACCGCCTGTCGGTGCAGGGTTCAGACTGCCGGCCTCGCGAGGAGCGTACGGGACTCCCGCGGGTCAGCGGCGACGCCAGAGCATGACCTGCGAGGCGGCCACCCGTGCAGGCAGGTTCGGGGTCGCGGCCAGGGCGGCGTGCGACGCGTCGAGCTCGCCCTGCAGCTGCGCGACCTGCCGGCGCAGCGCCTTCACCTCCTGCTCGAGCTCGAGGACGCGGCGGACGCCTTCGAGCCCGAGCCCCTCGGAAGTCAGCCGAGCCACCTGCAGCAGCAGCGTGATGTCGCGTGCGGAGTACCGACGTCCACCACCGCCGGTTCGTCCGGGGCGTACCAGCCCGAGCCGGTCGTACGTCCGCAACGTCTGCGGGTGCAGGCCGGTCAGCTGCGCCGCCACGCTGATGACGTAGACCGGCACGTCGGCCCCCGTAGGGCCCAACGGTTGCGACTCGGCCATCTGTCCCGCTCCTCCTCGACCCGTGCCTCAGGACTGCCCGGCCCGGCGGAACAGCTCCGCACGCGGGTCGTGCCCCGCCTCGGCCTCCTGCAACGCCTCGAGGGCCGCCCGCGACTTCTCGCTCAGTGCAGACGGGACGTCCACCTCGACCGAGACGAGCAGGTCCGCGCGGGTACCGTCCTTGCGGGGCATCCCCCTGCCGCGCGCGCGGAACGTGCGCCCGTTGGGCGTACCCGGTGGCACCTTCAGGGTCACCGATCCGCCCGACAGGGTGGGGACCTTGATCTCCGCACCCAGTGCGGCCTCGGTGTAGCTGACCGGCACGGTGACTGTGAGGTTGTCGCCGCTGCGGCCGAACACGGGGTGCCCGCTCACCGAAACGCTGACGTATAGGTCACCAGCCGGACCGCCGCCCTCGCCGGAGGCGCCCTTGCCCCTGACCTTGATCTTCTGCCCGTCACGGACACCGGCCGGCACCCGTACCTGCATCGTGCGCGAGGAGGTGCCACGCCCGGAACCCATGCACACCGGGCATGGATCGTCGACGACGAGCCCTCGGCCACGGCACTGCACGCACGTCTCGGTCATGGAGAACAGGCCGCCCGACGCGGACGTCGTCATCCCGCTGCCCTCGCAGTGGGGACACACCCGCGGCACGGTCCCGGACCTGGCGCCGGTGCCGTGGCAGGTCCCGCAGGCGGCGTCGCTGGTCATCCGCAATGGGATGGTGACGCCTTCGAGCGACTGCTCGAAGGTCACCCGCGCCTGCGTCTCGACGTCGGCACCTCGGCGGGCCCGCGACGTCGTGCGGGTGCGCTGTCCGGTGGTACCGCCTCCGCCGCTGAAGATGCCGCCGAGCAGGTCGGAGAAGTCGAACCCAGCGGTGCCGGTCCCCTGTCCGGAGGTGCCACCACCGCCGGGGAAGCCACCACCGGGGAACCGGAACCCGGCCCCGCCGAACATCGAGCGCTGCTCGTCGTACTCCTTGCGCTTGTCCGGCGAGCTCAGCACCGAGTAAGCCTCGGCCACGGACTTGAACCGCTCCTCGGCCTTGGCGTCACCCGGTTTGGAGTCGGGATGGTGCTCGCGGGCGAGCTTGCGGTAGGCCTTCTTGATCTCATCCGCTCCGGCGTCCTTGGACACCCCGAGAACCTGGTAGAAGTCCTTGGTCGCCCAGTCGTTGGCGCTCATGCGCGATCACCTCCCGTCCGCTGTGTCCGTACGCTTCACTCGGCCTGCTGCTCGGTCGAGACCTGCTCGGGCGACTGGTCTGCGTCGTCGACGACCTGCGGGGAGTCTTCGGACGGCTCGATCACGGCCACCATGGCAGGCCGGATGATGCGCTCGCCGATGCGGTAGCCCGGCTGCAGGATCGTCTGGGCCGTCGACACGCTCACCTCGTCGCTGTAGCCGTGGGTGAGCGCCTCGTGGACGCGCGGGTCGAAGGGTTCACCCGGTTCGCCGTAGCGGAGCAGCCCCAGGCCCGTCAGCACCCGCTCGAGGCTCTCCGACACGGCCTTGAACCCGCCGGTGAGCTCGCCGTGGCTGCGGGCCCGGTCGATGTCGTCGAGCACCGGGACCAGTGAGGTGAGCACACCGGCCATGGCGGTACCGCGCACCAGGTCGCGGTCACGATCGACGCGTCGCTTGTAGTTGACGTACTCCGCCTGCAGCCGCTGCAGATCCAGCGTCCGCTCGGCCAGCACGCGCTCGGCCTGCTCCAATGGACTCTCGGGCTCCTCGGTCTCGACCTCCTCGGGGGGAGGAGCCGGCTGATCGGCCGGCTCCTCCTCCGTCTGGGCATCCGGTGGCAACGCCGACTCAGCGGCAGCCCCGTCGAGCACCTCGGCATCCACGGGGCCCCTGGGGTTCCGGCCGTCGTCGGGGTGGTCGCCGGTTGCGGTCACTTCGTGTCGCCCTTGTCCTCGTCGTCGACGATCTCGCCGTCGACGACGTCGTCGTCCCCAGCCGTGTTGTCGGAGCCTTCGGCACCGGCCGAGCTGTCCGAGCCCTCCGCGCCGGCCGACGCGTTGGCAGCCTCGGATGCGGCGTACATCGCCGCTCCCATCTTCTGGCTCGAGGTGTTGAGCTTGCCCACCGCGGCGGTGATCGCCTCACTGGACGCGGCCTCGTCACCGAGGACCTTCTTCAGCTCGTCGAGGTCGTTCTGCACCTCGCCCTTGACGTCGTCGGGCAGCTTGTCGGCGTTCTCGGTGAGGAACTGCTCGGTCGTGTAGACCATCGAGTCGGCCTGGTTGCGGGCCTCGACGGCCTCGCGACGCTGCCGGTCCTCCTCGGCGTACTGCTCGGCGTCCTTGACCATCTTCTCGATGTCGTCCTTGGACAACGCCGACCCTCCGGTGATCGTCATCGACTGCTCCTTGCCGGTGCCTCGGTCCTTGGCGGAAACGTTGACGATGCCGTTGGCGTCGATGTCGAAGGTCACCTCGACCTGCGGCACGCCACGCGGCGCCGGCGGCAGACCGGTCAGGTCGAACGTCCCGAGCAGCTGATTGCTCGCGGCCATCTCGCGCTCACCCTGGTAGACCTGGATCGAGACGCTCGGCTGGTTGTCATCGGCCGTGGTGAAGACCTCGGACCGCTTGGTGGGAATGGTCGTGTTGCGCTCGATCAGCTTGGTCATGACGCCACCCTTGGTCTCGATCCCGAGGGTCAGCGGGGTCACGTCGAGCAGCAGGACGTCCTTGACCTCGCCCTGGAGCACGCCGGCCTGCAGGGCCGCGCCGATGGCGACGACCTCGTCGGGGTTGACGCCCTTGTTGGGCTCCTTGCCGCCGGTGAGCTGCTTGACCAGCTCGGTCACGGCGGGCATCCGGGTGGAGCCTCCGACCAGGACCACGTGGTCGATGTTTCGCAGCTCGATACCGGCGTCCTTGATGACGTTCTGGAACGGCTGCTTGGTTCGGTCCACCAGGTCCTTGGTGATCTTCTGGAACTCCGAGCGGGTCAGCGTCTCCTCGAGGAACAGTGGGTTCTTCTCGTCGTCGACCGCGATGTAGTGCAGGTTGATCGAGGTCGACTGGCTGCTCGACAGCTCGATCTTGGCCTTCTCCGCGGCCTCACGGACACGCTGCATGGCCATCTTGTCCTTGGTCAGGTCACGTCCGGTGCCCATCTTGAACTTCGTGGCCAACCAGTCGACGATGCGCTGGTCCCAGTCGTCACCACCGAGCTTGTTGTCACCGCTGGTGGCCTTGACCTCCACGACACCCTCGCCGATCTCCAGCAACGACACGTCGAACGTGCCACCGCCGAGGTCGAACACGAGGATCGTCTGGTCGGTCTCACCCTTGTCCAGGCCGTACGCCAGCGCCGCCGCAGTCGGCTCGTTGACGATGCGCGAGACGGTCAGCCCGGCGATCTCGCCGGCCTCCTTGGTGGCCTGGCGCTCCGCGTCGTTGAAGTACGCGGGCACCGTGATGACGGCGTCGGTGACAGGCTCGCCGAGGTAGGACTCGGCGTCGCGCTTGAGCTTCTGCAGGACGAACGCCGAGATCTGCTGCGGGTTGAACTTCTTGCCGTCGATCGTGTGCGACCAGTCGGTCCCCATGTGGCGCTTGACCGAGCGGATCGTGCGGTCGACGTTGGTGACGGCCTGCCGCTTGGCGACCTCCCCGACGAGGACCTCGCCGTTCTTGGCGAACGCGACGACGGACGGGGTGGTGCGGGCCCCCTCGGCATTGGCGATGACCGTGGCCTCACCGCCCTCGAGGACCGAGACGACGGAGTTCGTGGTGCCCAGGTCGATACCTACCGCACGTGCCATGTGATGTCTCCTCGTGATCGTGTTGAATGTTGCATGCCGGCTGGGAGCCGGAGTGTGCCGCGGGTCGCGCGGCACGACGTTGAGTCTATCGGACTCAGGTTTGCCGCCTTGCGTCCACCCCTGTCAACCCTCGGTCCGGAGGTTCTTGTTCCCGGATCGGGCAGAAGGCGGCCGCTGGCAGAAGGCGGCCGCGGACGTACTCGCCGGTTGCGCTGAGGCAGCCGCCTTCGCTACCCCTTCCCCGCTGGTTGGCTCCCGCTCTGGTTGCTCAGAAGCCGCGAATCGGACACGGATCGACCTCTGCGGGAGGGAAGAGGACGGGCGGCTGCGTACGACGCCGTCCGCGCGCTCCACCCAGGCTCCCGGACCGTCGGGCTGCGGACGCCGACGTACCTGCCCCGCGACGGCTGCGAGCACCGCTGCCG
>JALZKQ010000036.1 GCA_030859165.1 Actinomycetota bacterium | reverse complement strand
TGCCCGCGACGGGCGACGGGATCTCGGTGTCGACCTTGTCCGTGGACACCTCGAGCAGCGGCTCGTCGACCTCGACGGAGTCGCCGACCGACTTCAGCCAGCGGGTGACCGTTCCTTCGGTGACGCTCTCTCCGAGCGCGGGCAGGGTGACGTCGGTGGCCATGGGATGTCGCGTCTCCTCGTGGGTCGGTGCGCTCGGTGAGTCAGTTGTGCGAGTGCAGGGGCTTACCGGCGAGAGCCAGTGCGGCCTCGCCCAGTGACTCGTTCTGGGTGGGGTGCGGGTGGATGAACTGCGCGACGTCCTCGGGGTAGGCGTCCCAGTTGACGATCAGCGACGCCTCACCTACCTGCTCGCCCATGCGCGTACCCATCATGTGCACGCCCACGATGGGACCGTCCTTCTCGCGCACGTACTTCACCACGCCGGCCGTACCGAGGATCTTGCTCTTGCCGTTACCGGCCAGGTTGTACTCGTAGGTGTCGACCTCGCCGTACTTCTCGACGGCCTGCTTCTCGGTGAGGCCGACCGACGCGATCTCGGGCTCGCAGTAGGTGACGCGGGGGATGCCGGAGTCGATCACGGGCATCGGCGACCGGCCCGCGATCTCCTCGGCGACGAAGATGCCGTGCGCGAAGCCACGGTGCGCGAGCTGCAGACCCGGGACCAGGTCACCGAGGGCGTACACGTGGGGGACGTTGGTACGCAGGCGCTCGTCGGTCGGCACCCAGCCGCGGTCCGTGGTGATGCCGGCCTCTTCGAATCCGAAACCTTGCGAGGTCGGCCCGCGACCGACCGCGACCAGCAGGATCTCGGCCTGCAGGGTGTCACCACCCTCGAGGGTCACGTCGACGCCGTTCTCGTCCTGGGTGACCGACTCGAAGCGGGCGTTGAGCTTGAAGTCGATCTTGCGCTTGCGGAAGGCGCGCTCGAGGCCCTTGCTGAGGACCTCGTCCTCGAGCGGCACCAGGTGGGGGAGCGCCTCCACGATCGTCACGTCGGCGCCGAAGGACTTCCAGACGCTGGCGAACTCCACCCCGATGACCGAGCCGCCGATGACGATCGCGCTGGCCGGAACGTGGTCCAGGTTGAGCGCCTCCAGGCTGGTCATCACCCGGCCGCCGATCTCCAGGCCGGGTAGCGAACGGGGGTACGAGCCGGTGGCGAGCACGACGTTCTTGCCGGTCAGCCGTTGGCCCGCGACTTCGACCGTGTCGGACGAGGCCAGCTTGCCCTCGCCCTCGAAGACGTCGATGGCGGCGTGGCCGACCAGTCCCTGCAGGCCCTTGTAGAGCCCCGCGACGACACCGTCCTTGTACTTGTTGACCGCCGGCATGTCGATGCCGTCCAACGTCGCGTTGACCCCGACGGCAGCACCGTGGTTGACCTCGTCGGCGACCGCAGCCGCGTGCAACAGAGCCTTGGTGGGGATGCAGCCGTAGTGCAGGCAGGTACCGCCGACCTTGTCCTTCTCGACCATGGCGACCGTCAACCCGAGCTGGGCGCAGCGCAGCGCGCACGCGTACCCACCGCTGCCGGCTCCCAGGATCACCACGTCGTACTTCGTACCGTCCGCCACCGCGTCCCTCTTCTCATCGCTGCCAGGTCACCACCCGGCGCCCGCCGCTCATCTTGTCACTGCGGACAAGTGGGCTGCCACCGGGACCGTCACCGGGCGGCGGCACGGATCCTTGGGGTCGGTGCGGCACACTGGCGGCATGAGACTGTTCGGACGGGGAAGGCCCAAGGGGGGAAAGTCGCGCCTCAACCCGGGCACCCTGGATCGCGCTGCGGAGAAGGTGGACCGCACGCACCTCGACGAGTTCATCGGGAGCCGCCGAGGCGTCGAGGGATACGTGGAACCACGTACGACCGTCACGCAGACGACGTTGCTGCTGGTCGCCATCGATGGGGAGTGGACGCGCCGCCGTGTCCCCTCACCCGCCTGGGCACACGAGTTCGCCAACAAGCACGGTGTCCCGAGCTACGACGCCGCCGTCGTCGGCTACCCGCAACGGATGCGGGAGTACAACCGTCGCCAGAGCCGGGCGCGCAAGCAGTCAGGAGGCTGACCCTCCCGACTCGGCCAGCGACTCCATGAAGTGCACCAGGGTGCGGACCCCTGCCCCGGTACCTCCCTTCGGGGTGTAGCCGTGCGGTTCGCCGTCGTTGAAGGCCGGCCCCGCGATGTCGATGTGCGCCCACCGCTGACCGTCGACGAACTCGCGTAGGAAGCCTGCCGCGAACAGCGTGCCACCGTATGGCTCGGGGTTGTGCTGGCGCAGGTCCGCGACGCTGGAGGACCGGACCTTGGTCTTCATCTCCTCGGTGATGGGCAGCGGCCACATCGACTCGCCGACCCGTTGCGCGGTCGCCGGAAGTGCGTTGCGCAGGCCGTCGTCGTTGGACAGGACGCCGGCGGTACGCGTGCCGAGGGCGACGACGCAGGCGCCGGTCAGCGTGGCGACGTCGACGATCATGTCCGGACCCTCCTCCACCGCGAGGCAGAGCGCGTCGGCGAGCACCAGACGACCCTCGGCGTCGGTGTTGTGCACCTCGACGGTCGCACCGTTGCGGAGCTTGAGCACGTCACCGGGCCGGGTGGCGGTGCCGCTGGGCATGTTCTCGGCCATCGCCGCCCAGCAGGTGATCTGCACCGGCAGCTCGAGCGCGGCCGCGGCGAACGTGGCGGCGATGACGGCGGCCGCACCCGACATGTCACACTTCATCGTCATCAGACCGGCCGCCGGCTTCAGCGTGATGCCACCCGAGTCGTACGTGATGCCCTTGCCGACCAGCGCGATGTGGGTGACCGGCTTGCGGGGCCGGTAGGTGACCTGCACCAAGCGGGGTGGGTTCTCAGAGCCCTGCCCCACGCCGAGGATGCCGCCGCAATTCTCCTTCGCCAGCCGCGGTTCGTCCCACACGGTCACCTTCACCCGGCTGGGTGCGTCGATCGCCGCGACCGCCTCGGCGAACAGTGCAGGGGTGAGGTCACGGGGAGGGGTGTTGATCCAGTCGCGTGCCCGGTTGACGGCCTGCGAGACGGCCACCGCTGCGGCCAGTGCCTGCTGGGCGTCCTTGCTGCGGGCGGAGGCGGTGAGCACCGTGGCCGTCGCGATCCGGTGAGCGGCCGACTCGTCCTCGCTCTTGTACGTGCCGAAGGCGTACCCACCGAGCAGCACGCCCTCGCAGATCGCCTGGACGTCGCGTTCGTCGGTCGACGGCAGCGCGAACGCGGCGCTGGCCGAGTTGCGGATCGAGCGGACCGCGACCCCGGCGGCGCGGCGCAGGGACTCCGCCGTGATCGCCTCTTGTTCGCCCAGGCCGACGACGATGACCAGCGGCGACTTCACGACGCCGACGCTCGGTAGCTTCGCCACGTCACCCTGCTTGCCCGCGAAGCCGAGGCTGGACAACGTCGGTTCGAACCCGCGTCCGAACGCTCTTGCGACGGGCTCGCCGGGGCCGGGCACGACCAGGCCCTCGGGGGTCGTCGCGGCACCGATGACCAGCACGTCGGCGCGGGTCCCGGTGGCGTTCGCGGCTCGCAGGTTGATAGTCGTCACGAGGGTCGTCCGTCCTTGTCGGTGGCAGGGGCGACCCGGGCGGACGGGTCCCGGTCACCCTAGCCGCAGGCCCCGGTGCTGATCCCGGCAACGCGCGCTGCGATAGGTTTCCAGCCATGGTCAATGCCGACGGCCCCGCCCGCGGCCCCTCCCACGACGAAACCCACCGGCAAGCGGCGGGAACGACCCTGTCGACGTCGCCCCTGCACCAGCGCCATCTGGACCTGGGGGCCAAGCTGGCTCCGTTCGGGGGTTGGAGCATGCCGGTGGAGTATGCCGGCGGAGGGGTGCTCAAGGAGCATGCCGCGGTCCGCGACGCGGTCGGGGTGTTCGACGTCAGCCACCTCGGCAAGGCGACGGTGCGCGGCCCCGGTGCGGTGGCGTACCTGAACACCTGCCTGAGCAACGACCTGGAGCGGATCGGCCCGGGTCGTGCGCAGTACACCTTGTGCGTCGACGACGCGTCCGGCGGTGTCGTCGACGACCTCATCGCCTACCTGCGTGGCCCCGACGAGGTCTTCCTCGTCCCGAACGCCGCCAACGCCGCCGAAGTGTGCCGACGGCTCACGGCTGCCGCCCCCGCTGGGATCGACGTTCGCGACGAGCACCGCGACCTCGCCGTCCTCGCCGTCCAGGGGCCCGCCAGCGACGAGCTGCTCGGGGCCGTCGGGCTGCCGGCGGGTCACGACTACATGTCCTTCGTGCAGGCCGAGCACGCCGGTGCGCCGGTGACCGTCTGCCGTACCGGCTACACCGGTGAACGCGGCTACGAGCTGGTCACCCCCGGTGCGGCGGGCCCGGCCCTGTGGGACGCGCTGATGGCGGGCGGGCCCGACGTCGCCGCACGCGCGTGCGGGCTCGGCGCCCGCGACACCCTGCGTACGGAGATGGGATACCCGCTGCACGGCCAGGACCTGTCGAGGGAGATCTCGCCGGTCGAGGCGCGCCTGGTCTGGGCGGTGGGCTGGGCCAAGGACAGCTTCTGGGGCAAGGAGGTGCTGACCGCGCAGCGCGAGGCCAAGTCCGGTCCACTGCTGCGCGGTCTGGTGGCGTCCGGTCGGGGGATCGCCCGGCCCGGCATGTCCGTCAGTCTCCCCGGTGCCCAGCCGGCGGTGGGGCACGTGACCTCCGGGACTTTCTCCCCGACCCGGCGCGCAGGGATCGCGCTGGCACTGCTCGACCGGTCGGTCCACGACGGCGACGAGGTGTCCGTGCAGGTGCGCGGACGTCAGGAAGCCTTCGTGGTCACCAGGCCGCCCTTCGTCGAGACGGGCGTCCGGGCCTGAGGCGGTCACTACGGCTACCGTCATGCGTCATGGCATGGAGATGGCGGTTGGAGTCGCAGTCGGGCGAGGAAGTCAGGGTCGACGAGGAGGGCGCCGCGGACGCGACGTTCCCGACCCGCGCGGACGCCGAGTCCTGGGTGGGTGAGGTCTGGCAGGACCTGCTCGAGGCGGGGGTGGACGCGGTGCGCCTGTTCGAGGACGACCGTGAGGTCTACGGCCCGATGAGCCTGCACTCAGCCTGAACGGCCGCCGCGCCACTCAGGCGTGGGGCGGCAACGGCAGTGGGTCCATGGTCTGCCGGGGGTTGTCGTCCCCGCCCAGGCGAACTCATCCGGCGCGTATCGACCGCTGTCCATCAGCCACACGGTGAAGGCCGCCCGGCGGCTGCGCGAGGCCGCGATGAGGAGGTTCCCGTTGCCACGGGCTGCTCACCGGTCTGGTGAAGAGGGGCGAGGGGGACCAGGGGGTCTGCGCCTCAGTAGCGCTCGGGAAGTGTGGCGCCCCGCTCGACCTGCGGCTTGGGCAGACGCAGCCGGCGCAGCTGCGAGCTGCGCAGCACGGCGTACAGCACGGCGCCCTTGGTGACGTCGTCGGGGAAGCGGCGCTTGAGCTCGCGCTTGGTCCGGTACACCAGGTAGAACGTGTCGGTCGCCGTCGACACGATCGTCATGACCCACAGCAGCCCCTGCAGCCCGGGGTTGCCGACCACGCCGAGCACCAGGATCACGATGAGCAACGGCAGCAGGAACTCGGCCACATTGAAGCGTGCGTCGACGAAGTCGCGGGCGAAGCGACGAACCTTGCCCTGGTCGCGTGCCGGCAGGTAGCGCTCGTCGCCGCTGCGCAACGCGGCCTGCGCCTTGACCCGCTCCTGGGCGCGGCGCTGGCGCATCACCCGGTTGGCCTCCTTACGCGTCCTGGGCGGCGTCATGCGGCGCTTGCGCTCGGCCTCGGCCTGGCGTCGCGACGGGGTGGGCCGCCCCTTGCCGGCGAGGGGTGTGCCGTCGGCAGCTGCGCTCCGGTCTGCCGGGGTCTCGTCGGTCTTGCTGCGGCGTCCGAACACGGGGCTGGCCTCGCTGAAAGGTCGTCTGGTGGAAGGCTCTGACCAGGTCAGGGTACCCACGGCGGCGGGCCTCGCCGTCGCCCAGTGGGTCCGCGTAGGGTGGGCAGACACAGCCCGCTACGTGTTCCCTCGTGGTCACCGTGTCGTGGCGGTGCCGTGACCAGCACTTCTCATGAAGGGGACTCGCAGACACCATGAGCATCATGAAGCGGATGGGCTTGATCTTCCGCTCCAAGGCGAACACCGCCTTGGACCGGGCCGAGGACCCCCGACAGACCCTCGACTACAGCTACCAGAAGCAGCTGGAGCTCCTGCAGAAGGTACGTCGAGGAGTGGCCGACGTCGCGACCAGCCGCAAGCGGGTCGAGCTCCAGCTCAACCAGCTCACCCAGCAGGGCGACAAGCTGCAGGGCCAGGCCCAGCAGGCGCTGTCCTCCGGTCGCGAGGACCTGGCTCGCGAGGCGCTGACCAGGCGCTCCGGCCTGCAGACGCAGATCGGTGATCTGCAGACGCAGCACGCCCAGCTGGAGGGCGAGGAGGAGAAGCTGACGCTCGCCGCCCAGCGGCTCAATGCCAAGGTCGAGTCGTTTCGCACCCGCAAGGAGACGATCAAGGCGACGTACACCGCCGCCGAGGCCCAGACCAAGATCAACGAGGCGTTCTCCGGCATCTCCGAGGAGATGGGCGACGTCGGCCTGGCGATGCAGCGGGCCGAGGACAAGACGGCCAACATGCAGGCCCGTGCCGGCGCCATCGACGAGCTGCTCGCCTCCGGGGCGCTCGACGACGCCAGCGGCCAGCCCAACGACGACATCTCCCGCGAGCTCGACGCCCTGTCGGCCGGTGGCGACGTCGACGCCGAGCTGGCCCGGATGAAGAGCGAGCTGTCCCCGGCATCGTCCCCGAAGGCGATCGACGGCACGCCCGAGGCGGGGTCGCCGGCCACCGGGCAGAAGCAGCAGGAGGGCCAGGCATGATCGTCCGAATCCTCGGCGAGGGCCAGTGGGACGTCGACCCGTCGCACCTCGATGCGCTGAACGAGCTCGACGACGCGGTGGAGAAGGCTGTGGAGACCGAGGACGAGGCGGCCTTCGAACCCTCGCTGAGCGCGCTGCTGGCCGCGGTCCGGGAATGGGGGAGCCAGGTGTCCGACGACGAGCTGGTCGAGTCCGACCTGATCCTGCCGCCGGCCGACGCAAGCGCCCACGAGGTCAAAGAGCTCCTCGGTGACGAAGGACTCATCCCCAACTCGGTCTGAACCGAGACGAGCCATGGCTGCTCTGGGCTATCTGATGCGCGGCACGCCAACCGGTGAGGAACGTGCCGCGTGTCGCTTACGTTTCAATACTGGGCCCGATCGTCGGGACACAAGGATGGTGAATCGCACTCGTGGCCAAGACACGTTTTCGTAGTGACACCGGGCTGACGCTGCGGATGGGGATCGTCGGCTTCCTGCTCGTGGTGCTGTACCTCGGCGTCGGGGCCGCGCTGGTCACCTACTCCAACAGCATCGTCCTCGGGGCCATCGTCGTAGGCGGTCTCGCCTGGGCGCAGTGGTACTTCTCCGACAAGATGGCGCTGGCCTCGATGCGCGCCCGCGTCGTCACACCCGAGCAGGCACCCGAGCTGCACGCGATGGTCGACCGGCTCGTGGCACTCGCGGACATGCCCAAGCCCCGCGTCGCGATCTCCGACACCGACCTGCCCAACGCGTTCGCCACCGGACGCTCGCCGGACCACTCGGTCGTCTGCGTCACGACGGGGATCCTGCGCCGCCTCGACGCCGACGAGCTCGAAGGTGTGCTGAGCCACGAGCTCGCGCACGTCGCCCACCGTGACGTGGCGGTCATGACGGTGGCGTCTGCGCTCGGCCTGCTGGCGGGCTTCATCACCCGGTTCGGGCTCTACTTCGGTGGGGGCCGCGACCGCAACAGCAACGGTGTCCCCGTGTGGCTCGTCGTGTGGCTGGTGAGCATCCTCGTGTACGCGATCAGCTTCGTGCTGACCCGCACCCTGTCGCGCTACCGTGAGCTGTCCGCGGACCGCTCCGGCGCCTACCTCACCGGCAAGCCGTCGGCCCTCGCCTCGGCACTGACCAAGATCTCCGGTGACATGGCCCGGATCCCGACCAGGGACCTGCGGGCGGCAGGTTCGATGAACGCCTTCTTCATCACCCCGGCGATCAAGTCCGAGCAGTTCATGAGCATCTTCGCCACCCACCCGCCGCTGGATCGTCGGCTGGACAACCTCGCCAAGATCTCGGTCGACCTCGGACGGCCGATGTGAGCTTCTGGGACTCCCTGCTCGGGCGCAGCAAGCCCAAGCAGGCGAACCTGGACGCGCTGTTCGCAGTCCCGCAAGCCGCCCTGACGCTGCAGGCCGGCGCCGGCTTCACCCCCACCGGCGTCGGCGCCGTCTGCTACCGCGAGAACGAGGGCGGCGCGTTCTCCACGATGCAGACCGACATCCGCGCGCTGCTCGACAGCGACGGCGGCCCCGCCGTGGAACGCAGCCAGGACGGCTTCGGTTTCACCTGGCTGCTCACCCGGCACGACGCGCAGGACATGTCGGGACTGGTCACCGACCTGCACGCGGTCAACTCGACCCTGGAGAACCACGGCTTCGGCCCGTCGTTGCTGTGCTCGTACGTCGGCTTCACCGGACCCGACGGCAAGCCGCTGGGACTGGTCTACCTCTACAAGCGGGGCACGTTCTACCCGTTCGCCCCCGCGGGCGACCGGCGACGCGACAACTCCCTGGAGCTGCAGGTGCGAGGACTCGTCGGTGACGACGTGCCGCTGGAGAAGGAGCTCGACCGCTGGCTCGCGATCTGGGGCGCGCCGGGCCTGTAACCCCTGCGGTCGGGCTCACAGGAAGTGCGGGCTCGGCACGTACGGCGTGGCCGGCTTCATGAAGCGGTACGCGAGGTACCCCTGGCTGTGGATCTCCAACCGGGCCGCGAGCGCCACGTCGACCGCCCACTCCTGCTCCGCGCTGAGGTAGCGCACCTGCACCGCGACGTCCGGCGTGGTGTGCGCCAGTGACTCCCACAGCAGCCGCTGCGCCGTGCGATGGTTGCTCGCGGCCAGCAGGTACGGCCCACCGGAGCCGTTGAGGTAGCAGTAGCCGCTGCCCGTCGTGTCATCGACGACGAGCAGGGGGTGCTCGGCGATGATCAGCGGGTGGTCCACGCCGTGACCGGCGCCCCGGGTCCGGCGGTCCAGCGAGTCGCACAGGTCGAGGTCGGACGCCGACCCCTCTCGCACATGGTCGACCACCGGCAGCAGTGCACGGTCGATGGTGCCGTACGCCCGCATCGTCGGGTGCAGGGTGAAGCCGGCATGGCGGTAACGACGGATCGCACGGGGGTCGGGCGTCGAGCAGATCAGCCCCCGCACGGCACCCTGCGAATGGGTCAGGGCTGCTTCCAGCAACCGGGTGCCGACCCCCATGCCCTGCCGGTCGGCCCGGACGAAGAAGCTGGACAGCCCCCACCACGTCTCACGCCGCAACGAGCTGGCGATGCCCACCATCTGGGCGCCGTCCTCGGCGACCCAGCAGCCGCCCGCGTCGTGCACCAGCAGGTGCTCGAGCCGGCGACACCAGCGGGCAGCCGACCCCTCGTCCCGCTCCGCCGGCTCGGACGGCCCAGACGGGTCGGCACGCCGGGTGGCCAGCTCGGGCGCCACGATGGCGTCGCTCTTCAGCCGCTCGGCGTCGGCAACGTCGCCGCGGCGCATCGGTCGGATCAGCACGGTAGCCACCGTAGGCGAGGATGAGGGCCATGCATGTCGTCGTCGCCCCTGATCAGTTCGCTGGGAGCCTGTCTGCCGTGCAGGCCGCACACGCCATCGCGGACGGCTGGTCCACCCGTTCACCGACGGACACGTTCAGCGTCCTACCCATGTCCGACGGCGGATGCGGCTTCGTCGACGTCATGCACGAGGCACTCGACGCCCAGCTGGTGGCTGTGACCGTGCGCGGGCCGCTCGGAGCCGCAACCCCCGGCGCGGTGGTGCTCGACGGCTCGACCGCGTACGTCGAGTCCTCCCAGGCCGTCGGTGGCCACCTGGTGGCCCCCGCCGACCGCGAACCGGAGCGAGGCACCTCCTACGGCGTGGGCCAGCTCGTCACGGCCGCCGTGGATGCCGGCGCGCGGCGGGTGGTTGTCGGCGTCGGCGACGGCGTCACCAACGACGGTGGGGCGGGACTGCTCGCGGCCCTCGGAGCGATCGCGGACGTCGACCTGGACAAGGGCCCCGAGGCCCTGCGGGGGATCACCCGGATCGACCTGACGCCGGCTCGAGCCCGCCTCGGTGGCGTCGAGGTCGTGCTCGCGACCGACGACCCGATCCCTCTGCTCGGGCTCTTCGGGACCACCAAGGCGGCGGGGGTGCAGCGCGGTGTCAGCGCGGAGCGCGCGCCCGCACTCGACCTGTTGCTCGACGAGTACGTGGTCGCTGCCACCGGCCCCACCCCGCGGCAGCGCCGACCTGCGCAGGCACCCGGTGCCGGGGCGGCTGGGGGTGTCGGCTTCGCTCTGCTCACCCTCGGCGCGACGCGGGAGTCCGGCCTGGCGGTGGTGGCCCAGGCGTCGGGCCTGGTCGCGCGGGCCCGGCAGTGCGACCTCGTCCTCACCGGTGCGGCGGCGTACGACTTCTCCTCCCGTGCCGGCTCCGTCGTGTACGGGGTGGCGCAGATCGCGCAGGAGGCGCTGCGACCGTGCGTGGTGCTGGCCGAGCAGGTGCTCGTCGGCGCGCGCGAGATGCGAGCGATGGGTGTGGAGTCCGCCTACGCCGTCGTGGACCTGGTGGGCGAGCCCGTAGCGCCGGAGGATCCGGCTGCAGGGCTGCGCCGGCTGGGTCAGCGCGTGGCGCGTACGTGGAGCCGGTAGCGCTCGATCCGCTCTCATCCTGTGAGAGAGTGGGAATGTCTGGCTGTGACACGTGTTGCACGAGACGCACCACCCTACGAGCACTGGCGAGGAGACCCGATGACGGTCCAGGACGACACCGAGACCACGACCGCCTCCGGCGTGGTGCTCAGCAGCACCGCCGCCGGCAAGGTGAAGAGCCTGCTCGAGCAGGAGGGCCGCGACGACCTGCGGCTGCGTATCGCCGTCCAGCCCGGTGGATGCTCGGGCCTGCGCTACCAGTTGTTCTTCGACGAGCGCAGTCTCGACGGCGACGAGGCCCAGGACTTCGACGGGGTGAGCGTGGTCACCGACCGCATGAGCCTCCCGTACCTCAACGGGGCGACCATCGACTTCGTCGACACCATCGAGAAGCAGGGGTTCACCATCGACAACCCGAACGCGGGCGGCTCCTGCGCCTGCGGCGACTCGTTCCACTGAGCGGCACCGCACCACCGACACCCACGACGAGGGCGTCCCCAGCGGGGGACGCCCTCGTCGTGAACCCTGCCGCCGCCTGTCGTGAACCCTGGGAGACAACATCGTGCCCATCGCCGTGACCGGGTCCATCGCGACCGACCACCTGATGACCTTCGGCGGGGTCTTCGCCGACTCCCTGGTCGTCGACCAGCTCGACAAGCTGGCGCTGTCCTTCCTGGTGGAGGATCTCGAGGTCCGACGGGGTGGGTGCGCGGCTAACATCGCGTTCGGACTCGGGTGCCTGGGCGTACGGCCGGTACTGGTGGGATCGGTGGGGGAGGACTTCGTCGACTACCGGTCCTGGCTGCTTCGCCACCAGGTGGACTGCGACTCCGTCCACGTGTCGCAGACCCGTCACTCGGCGCGCTTCATCTGCACCACCGACGCCAACATGGCCCAGATCGCGTCCTTCTACGCCGGTGCCATGAGCGAGGCTCGCGAGATCGAGCTGGGTCCGATCGCCGATCGCGTGGGCGGCCTGGACCTGGTCGTGATCAGCGCCAACGACCCCGAGGCGATGCTGCGACACACCAGGGAATGCCGCCATCGCGGCTTCGCGTTCGCCGCGGATCCGAGCCAGCAGCTCGCCTTCGCTGACGGCGGCCTCATCCGCGAGCTCGTCGACGGGGCGACGTACCTGTTCAGCAACGACTACGAGGCTTCGCTGACCGAGCAGAAGACCGGCTGGAGCAGCACGGAGATCCTGTCCCGGGTAGGGACGCAGGTCGTGACCATGGGTGCACAGGGGGTCCGTGTCCTGCGCCGAGGACACGAACCGATCGAGGTCAAGGCGGTGGCCGGTGTGCGTGCGGTCGAGCCGACCGGCGTCGGTGACGCCTTCCGGGCCGGCTTCCTCGCCTCGATGCAGGTAGGCCTGAGGCTCGAACGTGCCGCACAGGTGGGGTGCACCATCGCCGCCAGCGTCGTGGAGACCACCGGCACCCAGGAGTACAGCCTCGGCCGAGCCGCCTTCCTGGCGCGGATCGCAGCGTCCTACGGCGCGCTCACGGCGGCAGACGTGGCGCCGCACTTCCGCTTCTTCCACAACTGACGCCCGACATCAACGACGCTGTGTCGTAGAAGCCCGCCCTGACCAGGCGTCGGGCGACTCGCTGGAGTAAGGTTCTGGCTGTCGACCGCAACGAGGAGGAAGGCAGCCCGTGGGTCTCGATCCCTTCCCACGTACGCACCGCCGTACGGCCCGACGATCTCCCCTCGGACTGCTGGCCGCCGCCGTGGTCGTCCTGGGAGGGTGCTCGCAAGACAGCGACAGCGAGTTTCTGCGGCTCGCCCTTCCGCAGGGCTCCACCGACCGCACCGAGGCCATCTTCGACCTCTGGATCGGAGCCTGGATCGCCGCTGGCATCATCGGGATCGGTGTCTTCGGCCTGATCGTGTGGACCGTGCTGCACTACCGTCGTCGATCCGACTCCGAGATCCCGGCCCAGACGCGCTACAACCTGCCCATCGAGGTGCTCTACACGGTCGCGCCGATCATCGTCATCGCCGTCCTGTTCTTCTTCACTGTGCAGGCTCAGGTGGAGGTCGAGGCGAATGTCGACGAGCCCGAACACGAGATCAGCGTCGTCGGGCAGAAGTGGGCCTGGACGTTCACCTACCAGGCCGAGGAGGCGCTCGGCGGCGACACCGACGTGTACGACATCGGCACCCCGGCCGAGCTGACCGACCTCTACCTGCCGGTGGACGAGACAGTGCGCTTCACTCTGGAGTCACCCGACGTCATCCACTCCTTCTGGATCCCGCAGTTCTACTTCAAGCGCGACGTCCTGCCCGGACGCAGCAGCACCTTCGACGTGACGCCGACCCAGGAGGGGATCTTCCGGGGCCGCTGCGCAGAGCTGTGCGGCACCTACCACGCCCGGATGCTCTTCGACGTGCACGTCGTCTCCCGCGCGGAGTACGACGAGCACCTGTCGGAGCTGCAACAGGCCGGCCAGGTCGGCGACCCGCGCGGCGCCGCAGATTCCACCACGGTCGTCGGTCTGGATCAGGAGTCGGAGCAGTGACCACAGCGCAGATCCCCGGCGTCGCAGCACGGGTCACGACCGAGCGCAGGCAGCGCACGCTCGGCGCCGTCGCGATGAAGTACCTCACGACGACCGATCACAAGGTCATCGGGAACATGTACTTCGTCACGTCCTTCGGTTTCTTCCTGTTGGGCGGGGTGCTGGCGCTGATCATCCGTGCCGAGCTGGCGCGTTCAGGCAACCAGTTCGTCGCCGACGAGACGTACAACCAGCTGTTCACGATGCACGGCACGATCATGCTGCTGCTGTTCGCGACACCGTTGTTCGCTGGTTTCGCGAACGCGATCATGCCGCTGCAGATCGGAGCCCCGGACGTCGCGTTCCCGCGGCTGAACATGTTCAGCTACTGGCTCTACCTCTTCGGCGGGCTCATCGTCTGTCTCGGGTTCGTCGTGCCCGGTGGCGCAGCGTCGTTCGGCTGGTTCGCCTATGTCCCGCTGTCGGACGCGATCAACTCTCCGGGAGTGGGCGGCGACCTGTGGATCCTGGGTCTCTACCTCGCGGGCCTTGGCACGATCCTCGGGTCGGTCAACTTCGTCACCACCATCTTCTGCATGCGCGCACCGGGCATGACGATGTTCCGGATGCCGATCTTCACCTGGAACATCCTAGTCACCAGCCTGCTGGTGCTGATCGCGTTCCCCATCCTGGCCGGTGCGCTGCTCATGCTCGAGTCGGACCGACGGCTGGGCTCCAACATCTTCGACGCCTCGACCGGCGGTGCGATGCTCTGGCAGCACCTCTTCTGGTTCTTCGGCCACCCCGAGGTGTACATCATCGCGTTGCCGTTCTTCGGCATCATCACCGAGATCCTGCCCGTGTTCAGCCGCAAGCCGATCTTCGGATACGTCGGCCTGGTGGCCGCGACGCTGAGCATCGCGGCCCTGTCGGTGGCGGTGTGGGCGCACCACATGTTCGTCACGGGTGCGGTGAACCTGTACTTCTTCTCGTTCATGACGTTCCTGATCGCGATCCCGACCGGGGTCAAGTTCTTCAACTGGATCGGCACCATGTGGGGAGGCTCGGTGAGCCTCGACACGCCGATGCTCTGGGCCGTCGGCTTCCTCACCACCTTCCTCTTCGGTGGTCTGACCGGCATCATCCTGGCGTCGCCCCCGCTGGACTTCGCGCTGTCGGACAGCTACTTCGTGGTCGCGCACTTCCACTACGTGGTGTTCGGCACGGTGGTGTTCGCAATGTTTGCCGGCTTCTACTTCTGGTGGCCCAAGCTCACCGGCCGGATGCTCGACGAGCGTCTGGGCAAGATCCACTTCTGGATGCTGTTCATCGGCTTCCACCTGACGTTCATGGTGCAGCACTGGCTGGGCGCCGAGGGCATGCCACGTCGCTACTCCGACTACTTCCCGACCGACGGGTTCACGACGCTCAACGAGGTGTCCTCCATCGGAGCGTTCCTGTTGGGTGCCTCGATGATCCCGTTCGCGTACAACCTGTGGAAGTCGCGAGACGCCCCCCTGGTCAACATCGACGATCCCTGGGGCTGGGGCCGGTCGCTGGAGTGGGCGACGTCCTCGCCACCGCCGCGGCACAACTTCGTCACGCTGCCGCGGATCCGCTCGGAGAGCCCGGCGTTCGACCTGCACCACCCCGACATCGCGGCGTTGGAGCTGGACGACAACGAGTCGTTGGGCGGGCGCTTCGTGGATGCTCCCAACGTGTCGGGTCGCAGTGGCCACCTGCAAGACGTCGCGGAGGGCGAGGGACGCGCCCGTGGCTCAACCGGCGACGACGGGAGGAATCGATGAAGGTCGAGACCTGGACGATCGCCTCCTGCGGGATCTTCTTCACCGTGATCACGCCGGTGTACTGGCTGATGGCCAGGGACCCGACCGGGACGAGCGCACTGGTGATGACGTCCCTGCTGGCGTGGCTGCTGGCATTCTTCCTGGCCGTCGTGGCCAAGCAGATCCCCGACCGTCCCGAGGACCGCAACGACGCCGAGATCGCCGACGGCGCCGGAGAGCTGGGGTTCTTCCCGCCGTTCAGCTGGTGGCCGCTGTTCTGCGCCGGGGCGATCGCCGTGATGGCGCTGGGGTTCATCTTCGGCTGGTGGCTGTTCATCATCGGTGTCGGCATCGGGGCCATCACCCTGCTGGGCTTCGTGTTCGAGTTCTACCGCGGCTACCACGCGCACTGATGGAATCGACTGACCGGTAGGCACCTACGAGCACGGCAACCACCTGACGTACCACGGCATGTTGTCACTGCCCACGGGTTTACAACCCATGGGCCGTGGGGTCCACCAGGGGACGTCGGCTACCTGCGGATCCGGGTCAGTGGTCCTTCGGGACGCCCGTCTCGCTGACTCCCCGGAACGTCTGCTTTGCGCTCTCGAGCTCGCCGTGGGAGTCGTGGTGCTCGCTGTGCAGCTCCTCGTCTGTGACCGGGTTGACCTGGTCGGCGTGGTAGAACCGCGAGGCCCGCGCGTGCAGCATGGCTGACCCGCGCCTCGGGGCGTCGACACCGTTCTCGTCGGTCCCCGACTCGACCGCTGCCACGCTGACCCTGTCCCGCGAGGTGAGGACGAAGACCTCTTCAGCCGGGATGGGCGCGTGGCGCTCGGCGTAGCCGCCGTCCACCGACCGGGTGATGACACCCGTCTCGTACCCGTGCAGCACCCGCTCCTCGTCGTGACGCTGCAAGGAGATGCAGAGGCGCTTGGTGATGACGAACGCGATCACGGGGCCGATGAACACCGCGAACCGCAGGAACCACGTGATCGCGTAGATGTCGGCACTGAACTGGGTGGCGATGATGTCATTGCCCCCACCGGCCCAGCACAGGCCGTAGAAGGTCATGCCGGCGACACCGAGGGCGGTACGGACCGGTGCATCCCGTGGACGCTGGAGCAGGTGGTGGTCCCGGTCGTCCTTGGTGACCCAGCGCTCGACGAACGGGTACAGGGCCAGCACGGTCATCAGCACGCCGAGCAGCAGCACGGCCGGGATGAACACGTTCATCGACCAGGTGAGGCCGAACAGCTGGAACTCCCACGCGGGCATGATCCGGACGGCGCCCTCGACCCAGCCCATGTACCAGTCGGGTTGCGACCCCGCGGTGACCTCTGCGGGGTTGTACGGGCCGTAGTTCCAGATCGGGTTGATCGTGAAGATCGCCCCGAGCAGCGCGGTCACGCCGAACACGACGAAGAAGAAGCCACCCGCCTTGGCGGCGTAGACCGGCAGGATCGGGTACCCCACGACGTTGCGCTCGGTGCGACCGGGGCCGGGCCACTGCGTGTGCTTCTGGTACACCAGCAGCAGCATGTGGACCGAGATCAGGCCCAGCAGCAGGCCGGGGATCAGCAGCACGTGGGCGATGTACAGGCGCGGAATGATCGCATCACCCGGGTACTCGCCGCCGAACACGAGGAACTCCAGGTAGACACCGACGACCGGGATGGAGCGGAGCAGACCGTCGACGAAGCGCAGGCCGGTTCCGGACAGCAGGTCGTCGGGCAGCGAGTAGCCGGTGAATCCCGCGAGCAGCCCGACCGTGAACAGCCCGACGCCGACCACCCAGTTGAGCTCACGCGGCTTGCGGTAGGCGCCGGTGAAGAACACCCGCAGCATGTGCACCGTCATCGCGACCATGAACAGCAGTGCCGCCCAGTGGTGGATCTGCCGCATCAGCAAGCCGCCGCGGACCTCGAAGGAGATGTACAGCGTCGACTCGTACGCCCGCGACATCTCGATGCCGTTGAGCGGGGAGTACACCCCGTCGTAGGCGACCTCGCTCATGCTCGGGTCGAACCACAGCGACAGGAAGACTCCGGTCAGCAGCAGGATCACGAAGCTGTACAGCGCGATCTCGCCGAGCATGAACGACCAGTGGTCCGGGAAGACCTTGCGGAGGTTCTTCTTCGCCAGGCCGGCCAGGCCGAGGCGCTCGTCCAGCCAGTTCACCGGGCCGGCCACGGGGTTCTTGCGCGGCGGTGCGGTGGAGGTGCTGCCGGTGCTCGTGGACTCCGTCATGACTGCCTCATCGTTGGGTAGCTGGCTCCCACCACGTCCTCGAAGTCACCCATGGCGATCAGGTAGCCCTCGTCGTCGACTCCCAGCTGCAGCTGCGGAAGCGGACGCTTGCCGGGACCGAAGATGACATCGCCGCCGCTGGACAGGTCGAAGGTGGACTGATGGCAGGGGCACAGGACGTGGTGCGTTGTCTGCTCGTACAGGGAAATGGGGCAGCCGACGTGGGTGCAGATCTTGGAGTAGCACAGGATGCCGTCGACGTCCCAGTTCTCGCGGCCCTCGGTCGGGGTGATCTCCTCGGGGCGCATGCGCACCAGGATGACCGCTGCCTTGGCCTTCGCGGCGAGCAGGTCGGCGCCGTGCAGCACCCCGAGCTCCTCGTCGCGCTCCTCGTCCCCGGTCGGGACCAGGACGATCGGCTCGCCGTTGATCAGCTGACCCTGAACGACCTGCTCGGGCAGGATCGAGACGCCCGTGACGTCGTTGACCACCCGCATCCCCCGCCGCCACACCGTGCTGGCGACCTTGCTGGTGTCACCGACCGGCCCGAGGTCGGTGAGGGCGACGATCGCCGGCAACCCGAGGACGCCGAGGGCACCGAGCAGGCTGTTGCGGATCAGCGGACGCCGGCCGATACCGGACTCGGTCGCGCCGTCGGACAGCGCCGCGAGCGCCATCCGGCGGTCCTCCTCGCTGGATCCCGAGGAGTGCCGCATCTCGACGATCTCGTGGTCGTCCATGAGCTTCTTGGCCCACTGGATGGCACCGATCCCGATCAACAGCAGCGCGCTGCCGAGCGTGGTGCCGAGGGCGAAGTTGAGCCCGCTCCACCCGAAGACCGTGCTGTCGTCGGGGACGGCGTAGTACGCGACGCAGAAGCCGATGGTCAGGATGGTGGCCAGGACGAACATGCCCGCGATCTGTCGCTCGACGCGCTTCTCCAGCGCGACGTCGACGTCGGTGGGGCGCATCCGGTGCTCAGGCAGGCCCGGGTTCGGCACGGCACCGACGCGGCTGCCCCTGCCGTCCGTCGGCTGTGCCTCGGCGGCTGAGGCGTCGTACGGCTCGACCCGGTCGCTCATTCGCTCTTCTCCACCCTGACCCCGTGCGCGGCGATCCAGACCGCTGCGACCACCAGTGCTCCCAGGCCGACCACCCAGGCGATGACGCCGTCGGCAACAGGACCGATGCCGCCCATCCCGAACCCACCGTAGCTGGGCTGGTTCTCGATCTCCTTGATGTAGGCGATGACGTTGCGCTTGTCCTCCGGTGTCAGCACCTCGTCGGAGAAGACCGGCATCTGCTGCGGGCCGGTCAGCATCGCCTCATAGATGTGCACCGCCTCGACATCGGTGAGGGCGGGTGCGTACCGACCGTCGGGCAGGGCACCCCCGGCGCCCACGGAGTTGTGGCAGGCGGTGCAGTTGGTGCGGAAGAACTCGCCCCCCTCGGACAGCTCCTCGTCGGTGACGCCGCTGATGTCGAGATACTCCTCGTCCGGGATCGCCGGCCCGGGGCCGAGGGATGCGACGTACGCGGCGAGTGCTTCGGTCTCCTCCTCGTTGTACACCGGCGCCTTGCGAGGAGCCTGCGTGTCGACCTTCGCCATCGGCATCCGGCCGGTACCGACCTGGAAGTCGACCGAGGCGGCCCCCACGCCGACCAGTGACGGGCCGTAGTTGGTGCCCTGCTTGGTCGACACTCCCTGACCGGCGAGGCCGTGGCAGGAGGCGCAGCCGACGACGAACAGCTGACGGCCCTCCTCGACCATGTCGGTCTGCGCGTTGTCGGCGGTGGCCTGCCCGGGGGCCAGTGCGGTGTAGAGCCCGCCAACCGCCGTCAGGGCGAACAGGAGCACGACCAGGCCAGCGAAAGGGTGCCGGCGTCGACTGGACAGGAACCGCACGGGTGGCCTTTCCTTCTGGTTTCGTCGTGGGCGTGGGGACAGGGAGCTACTGCAGCAGGTAGATCGTGGCGAACAGGCCGATCCACACCACGTCGACGAAGTGCCAGTAGTAGGACACGACGATGGACGTGACGGCCTGCTCATGGGTGAAGCGCCGAGCCATGTACGTGCGCCCGAGCACCAGCACGAACGCGATCAGCCCGCCGGCGACGTGCAGGCCGTGGAATCCGGTCGTCAGGTAGAACACCGAGCCGTAGCCGGAGGACGAGATGGTCACGCCCTCGTGCGCCAGCTCGGCGTACTCCAGCGCCTGGCCGCCGATGAAGAACGCACCCATCACGAACGTGAGCACGAACCACTCACGCATGCCCCAGTTGCGCACGTCCAGAACGCCGCCGCTGCGACCGACCTTGCCGCGCTCGGCGGCAAAGACCCCGAGCTGACAGGTGACGCTGGACAGCACCAGGACCGTGGTGTTGGCGGTCGCGAAGGGGACGTTGAGCAACACCGTCTCCTGCTCCCACAAGGCCGGACTCACACCTCGGATGGTGAAGTACGCCGCGAACAGGGCAGCGAAGAACATGAGCTCGCTCGCCAGCCACACGATGGTGCCGATCGAGACCATGCTCGGTCGGTCGGGTTGTCCCTGCAGGCGGGACGCCGGGATCAGGCTGGTGGTGGCCACGGCATCCATTATGGACTCCGGCGGCCCCGGCGCCACCTCTGGGGGCACACTTCTACGACGATGTGTAGGAGATCTCATCGCGAGCCGGGCGGCGCACGGTCCGGCGGGAGGCTGGTCCCGCCCCCACGGACGTGACCGATACCATCTTCGGGTGACCGAGACCTACCCCAGGGCGACCCCGACCACGCCGGTCCGTGTCTGTCTCTACAGCGACGACAGCGACACGCGACGCGCCGTCCGGACGGCTCTGGGCAGGCGCCCGCACCCCGACCTGCCGGACTTCGAGTACGTCGAGGTGGCCACCGAGCCACGCGTGCTCCAGGTGATGGACGCCGGCGGCATCACGCTGGCGATACTGGACGGGGAGGCGGTTCCCGCCGGCGGCATGGGCATTGCGCGTCAGCTCAAGGACGAGATCTACCGGTGCCCGCCGGTGCTCGTGCTCACCGGGCGTCCACAGGACGCGTGGCTGGCCACCTGGTGCAAGGCCGAGGCAGCCGTGCCGCACCCCATCGACCCCATCCAGCTCGCGGAGACAGTGATCCGCCTGGTGCGGGATCGTCTCGGCAGCGCCGTGGCCGCCACCTCCTGACCCGACCACGAGGTTCACATGAATGCCCCCGAGGTTCGCGCGACCGCGCAGCCCGCCTGGCCCGACGTGCTGTCCGCGCTCGTCGCCGGCACCGACCTGGATGCCGGCCAGACGGCCTGGGCGATGGGGGAGATCCTGTCCGGACAGGCCAGTTCCGCGCAGGTCGCCGGGTTCGCGGTCGCGTTGCGTGCCAAGGGCGAGACCGTCGACGAGGTGGAGGGCCTGGTGGCGCAGATGTACGCGCACGCCGCCCCGCTGAGCATCGACGGACGCATCGTCGACATCGTCGGGACCGGCGGTGACCGCTCACGCACCGTCAACATCTCCACGATGGCCGCCGTGGTGATGGCCGGTTCCGGCGCGCGCGTGGTCAAGCACGGCAATCGGGCGGCCTCCTCGGCCAGCGGTGCCGCCGACGTACTGGAAGCGCTCGGCGTGCGCCTGGACGTGCCGGTGGGTTCGGTCGCCGCCGTCGCACAGGAGGCAGGCATCACGTTCTGCTTCGCGCCGGTCTTCCACTCCTCGTTGCGGCACGCGGCCGCGGCTCGGCGCGAGCTGGGGATCGCGACGACGTTCAACTTCCTGGGCCCGCTGACGAACCCGGCACGGCCCGGTGCGCAGGCGGTCGGCGTCGCGGACGCGCGGATGGCGCCGATCATGGCCGGGGTGCTGGCGCGCCGGGGAGTCGATGCGCTCGTCTTTCGTGGCGACGACGGCCTGGACGAGCTCACGACGACATCCACGTCGTCGGTATGGGTCGTCGGCGGGGCCGACGGTTCGGTCACCCACCAGCAGGTGGACGCCGTCGAGCTGGGGATCGCCCGGGCCACGGCCGTCGACCTGGTGGGTGATGACGCCGCGTTCAACGCTGCAGTCTTTCGGCGCGTGCTGGAGGGAGAGCAGGGGCCGGTACGCGATGCCGTGCTCCTCAACGCCGCTGCCGGCCTGGCCGCCCACGACGGCGGGACCGCTGACCTGCTGGGCCGGCTCGCCGCCGGCCTGGCCACCGCGACGCGGTCGATCGACTCCGGCGCCGCACTGCGTTGCCTGCACGCCTGGATCGCCGCGTCCACCCGCCACGCCCCCTGACCCTGGGGGTCAGCGGGGGTCGTCGAGGCCGAGGCTGAAGGTCGCCTCGAGGTCGTGCTGGGAGTACGCCCGGAACGCGATGTGGGTCTCGGTGGACTGCACGCCGGGGATCTTGTTGAGCTGGTCGGCGACGACACGGGCGATGTCGTCGTGCACCCGGACGCGGACCATGGCGATCAGGTCGATGTGGCCGGTGACGGAGTAGACCTCGCTGATCCCCTCGAGACTGGCGATCTGCTCCGCGATCTCGGGGATGTGGGCGACGTCGGCGTTGACGAACACGATGGCGGTGATCACGTCGGCCAGCCTAGTGCTCCGGATCCGCTCAGGGCTGGTGCAAGGTACGCAGTGAGCGGCGCTCGTCGAAGGGCACCAGCTCGGCGCGGGAGACCCCCACGGCGTCGTGGGTGGCGAGCCGGCCACCGGCGCCACCGACCGGACAGCTCCAGGTGCCGTCGACGTCGACGAGCCGGACGTCGGGGGACTCCAGCCAGCGCAGCAGGCACTCGGTCTCACCGGCTGATGCGGCGGGAGTGGGCCCGGGGCCGGGAACGACCGTCTCGGCGCTCGTGACCAGTGCGGCGACGTACTCGAGGGCGCTCACGCCGCCCCGCAGGACACCGGCGGCGCTGAGCCGCCCGTGTCGCACGACATGGATCTCCCAGCCGCGGTCGGGTCGGCGCCTGGCGGCGACGACCTGCGGGCAGCGAGTCAGGGCGGAGATCCGCTGAGTTCGGGCAGTGCCGCGCACGAAGGCGGCGAGGCGGTCCCGCAGCAGCGTCGCGTCCTCGAAACGCTCCTGTCCGGCGAGCGCGGTCATGCGCGTGCCGGCCACCTCGACCACGTCGCGCGGGTCGTCGAGCAGGGCACGGCGCAGGCGTGCGACCTCCGCTGTGTAGGCCGCGGCGTCGATGCTGCCGTCACAGGGGGACAGGCAGCGGCCCAACTCGGCCAGCACACAGGGCGACATCGCGGGGGAGCGGGGCATCCGGCCGGTGCACTGGCGCACCGCGAACGCGTCGTGGGCGGCGGTCATCGCGTGCTCGGCGGCGCGGCGGGACGCGAAGGGTCCGACGTAGTCGGCTCCGTCGTCGAGCACCCGGCGCACCAGCGACAGCCGCGGCCAGGGCTCGTGGGTCAGCTTCAGCCACACGACGCGTTCGGGGTGGCGGGAGCGGCGGTTGTAGGCCGGCTTGTGCTCGGCGATCAACCGCAACTCACGGATCTCCGCCTCCAGCGCGGTGGCGCACTCGATGCCCTCCACCCGCTCGGCAAGACGCACCATCTCCCCCATCCTCGAGCGCGTCTCGCTTGCGGTGAAGTAGGAGCGGACTCGGGCGCGCAGGTCCTTGCTGGTGCCGATGTAGAGCGGGCGGTCCCGGGCGTCTCGGAACAGGTAGACACCCGGCGCGTGGGGGAGGTGCTCGGCGAGGTGTCTCTTGCGCCGCTGCTCGGGGCTCACCCGCGAGGAGAACGTGGACAGCTCCTCCAGGGTGTGGACCCCGAGGTTGCCCAGCCGCTCGACCAGCCCGTGCAGCACCTCCACGGTCGCGCGGGCGTCGGCCAGGGCGCGGTGGTTGGGCTCGGTGCTGGTCCGGAACAGCCGGGCCAGGGTGCCGAGCTTGCAGTTGGGTGCCTCGTCACGGGTCAGGATGCGCCGCGCGAGTCGTGCGGTGTCGAGCACCTCGAAGGCCGGCCACCGGTGGTCGAGCGCGACGGCGAAGTGTTGCAGGAAGCCCACGTCGAAGGGAGCGTTGTGGGCCACCAGGACACACCCGGACGCGAACTCCAGGAAGCTCGGCAGCACCTCGGCGATGCCGGGGGCGTCGGCGACCATGGAGTCGGTGATGCCGGTGAGCACCGCGATGAACGGGGGGATCACGCTGTGCGGGTTGACCAGCGTCTGGAACTCCGCGAGCACGTCACCGCCCCGGACCTTGACGGCACCGACCTCAGTGATCGCCGAACCGGCGGTAGCCGAGCCTCCGGTCGTCTCCAGGTCCACGACGCAGAAGGTCACCTCGCGCAGCGCCCGCCCGAGCTCGTCGAAGCTCGCCTGCACCTGCAGCGGGACAGCACGAGCACCGGAGATCCTCAGACCGGCTGACGTCCTCATGTCCGGCAACGTACGTGCCGCGACCGACAGAACTCCGTACGACGCGCCTGGCGCACCGCGGGGACGACTACGCTCCGGGTCACGGCGATTCGCCTGGACCCTTGTCACCCACACCGCGGAGGCCAGCATGAGCCCGGGAGCAGGCGACGCCCAGGACCGTGCACGCGACCCGCGGCTACCGGGCGCCCGGCAGCGGCTGCGCTGCTCGGGCTGCGGCAACCTCACCCGGTTCGACGTCACGCGTACCCGCCGGACCCGCGAGTACTGGCACGTCGGGCTCGGCGGCGAGCCGGCGGTGGACGACGTGACCCCGCTGAACGAGCGGGTCGAGCAGATCGCCTGCCGCTGGTGCGGGCGCTCGGACGCGATCGAGGTGGTGACGCGGATGGACGTGGACCCCACGACCGACCCGGCGGGTGCCGAGTCGCCGTGACCGAGCCCGGGCGGCTTCCCGCCCTGCCCGAGATCGTGCGCGCCCGGGTGGTCGGCATCGCTGCCACCGCGCTGGAGGGGCTGGCACCCGACACCGTCCCGCCCTCGGTGCGACCTCTCCTGCGCTTCACGCGTCGGCGTCGGGCCCGGCTGGCGGGTACGCCGATCGCGGCCGCGCTGGTGGACGACGCCTTCCGGGAGCGGATCGCGGCGCAGGTGCGCCCCGGGTACGCCGACCTGTTGACCTCGGTGGAGCAGGCCACGCCGACGGCCGTGGACCCGGTCGACGTGGCGGCCGTCGCGTTCCTGGTACGCCCTTCGGGCTGGCAGCAGGCCCTGGCCGCAGCCGTGGACCGGGTGGACCGCGACGCCGCTTCCTCGGCAGTCGACGAGGCGGACAACGACCGGTTGAGCCACCAGCTGGAGGAGTCTCGCGCAGAGACCGTTGACGTGCGCGCTCGGTTGCGCGAGCAGATTGCCTCGGTGAAGTCGCAGAACACCGATCTTCGACGCAAGCTGGCTGCCGAGCGCGCCCGCGCCGAGGAGGCCATCAGGCTGGCCGAAGCGGCGACCACCGCCCTGGAGAGCAGCCGCGAGGAGAGCCGGGCGGCCCTGGCGGACGCGCGGGCCGAGACCCGGCGGCTGCGCAGCCGGGTCGAGGGTGTCGAGGAGCGTGCCCGCTCCGAGCGCACCTCGGGCCGGGAGGACCGGGAAAGCGAGGCGGTGCGCGCCCGGCTGCTCCTGGACACGCTGCTGGCTGCCGCCCAGGGTCTGCGTCGTGAGCTGGCGCTGCCGCCGGTCGACGTGCTGCCGGCCGACGCGGTGGCCACGGCCGTGCAGGCGCAGGGGAGCGAGGCACCGGTACGGGCGCGTGCCGACACCGACCCCGCACTGCTCGAGCAGCTGGTGGCGCTGCCGCGGGCACACCTGCTGGTCGACGGCTACAACGTGACCAAGAGCGGCTGGGCGGAGATGCCGCTGGACGCACAGCGCTCCCGGCTGGTGCGTGAGCTGGCGCCGATGGCCGCGCGCAGCGGGGCCGAGATCACCGTGGTGTTCGACGGCGCCGATCTTGCGGCCCGTCCGGTGGTCGCGGCGCCGAGGGGCGTCCGGGTGATCTTCAGCCCTGCCGACATCAGTGCCGACGACGTGCTGCGCGACCTGACCCGCGCCGAGCCGGCCGGGCGCCCGGTCGTCGTGGTGTCCAGCGACAAGGAGATCCGCGAGGCGGTCGTCGCGGCGGGGGCGCGGTCGCTGCCGTCGGCCGCCCTGCTCGCGCTCCTCGCCCGGTCGTGAGCGCGACGTCCGGGGTGTCAGGAACGAAGGCGGCGGGCGACTGTCGGAGGCGGCATCTACGGTGCGATGCATCGACGACTTCCCCGTCCTGGAAGGACTGACATGGAGCCCCACCCGCACGGGCACGACCGCCACCGGCGTTCATCGCAAGGACTGCTCATCGACTGCGACTGCTGCGTCGTACGCGGTGACGCCTGCGGCGACTGCGTCGTCACGCACCTGCTGGGAGGGCCACCGGCGCCACTGGAGCTCGACGGCGACGAGGTCGGTGCCCTGGATGCGCTGGCCGGCCTCGGGATGGTGCCCCCGCTGCGCCTGGTGACTGCGGTCTCGACCGGAGTGCCGCATGGGGCGGCGCAGGAATCGGCCTCCCGGAGTGCTCCGGAGACACTCCACTAGAGTCGGCCCAGTGTTCGGGGACCAGCCACGCCGTCGCGCCTGGTGGAGCAGCTGGACGGTCCTCACGCTCGTCACGGTGGCCGTGGTGCTCGGGTGGGACGACCGCTCGACACCGGAGCACGTACGCCCCGAGCCGACAGCCGTGGTGGCGTCCGAGCGCAGCGAACGCGTACGCACCACGTTGGCCACGCTCGAGAACGCCTGGGACACGCGCGACCGGGCCGCGTTCCTGACCGCTGCCCACCCCTCCGAACCGTCGCAGGTGTGGGCGCAGGACGCGTTCGATGCGCTGGTGACCCTGGACGTCGACGAGATCGGGCTACGCTACGTCGCCGACCGGGACACCGACGACACCGACGCCGCCGATGGCGCCCCCGGCGAATTCGAAGCCGACGTCGCCGTGACCTGGCAACCGGGGCGCCCGCCGGACCCCGGGTACCGCACGGCGAGCGTCACCGTGTCGATGCGTCTGGCCGACCGCGCAGACGACGTCGTGGTGCTCGGGCTGGCTCCGGGCGCGCTCAGCGTAGGACCCGATGGCGGGGCGCTGCCGCTGTGGTTGACCGGCGAGCTGGTGGAGTCCGGGACCCGGCAGGCCAGCTGTCTGGGCATCGAAACCGATCCGCAGGAGATCGTCTGCGGTCGGCTGACCCAGGTGGCGCTCGGTGAGCTGGCCGCGGTGCTGCCCACCGAGCTGCGGACCCGTACCGGAACACTGTTGATGGTGCTCCCGGCCACCGTCGAGCAGGCCGCCGCGGTGCTCGGCCGCAACCCGCTCGCGCTGACCCGGGTCGCGGGCGTCTCCAGCACGGTGGACGCCTCCGGCGCACCGGATGCCCCGCAGCTCGTGGTGCTCAACCCGGACCGGTTCCTGCCCCTGGCCCGCGACGAGCGGCAGTTCGTCGCCACCCACGAGTCGGTGCACGTCGCGACGGGAGCAGCGGGCGTGGTGCTGCCGGTGTGGGTCGCGGAGGGATTCGCCGACTACGTCGCGCTGCGGAGCGGCCGGATCCCGCCGGCGCAGGCGGCCGAGCAGGCACTGGAGCGGGTGCGCCGGGTGGGGCCGCCGCGGTGGCTGCCCCGCGATGGGGACTTCGCTTCGGGCCGGTGGCGGCTGGGCGAGGCGTACCAGCAGGCCTGGTCGGCGTTCTGGCTGCTGGGGGAGCGGTACGGCGCGGACGCGGTGGTGGTGTTCTACACCGCGGTGCTCGACGGGGCGCCGGTGGGACGGGCACTGGAGGACGCCTTCGGCATCGACCGGGCCGAGCTGACCTCCACCTGGCGCCACGCGCTGGTCCGGCAGGCGGGCCGGAGCGCGGCAACCGCGCGGTGACAGAGACGCCGAAGGGGACCGTGGCCGCAGCCACATGTCCTCGGGCACCGCACGAGAGCAACCAGTGCAGCGATCCCCGCAGGCCACCCGTGGGCGCGCGCTCACCGATGGTACGCAGCGGATTCACCGATGGCACCGAGCGAAGTCACGGATGGCCCGGGCGAGTCAGGCGCGCTGCTCGACGTCGCGCAGCAGGCCGGCGCGGATGGCCTTCATGATCGCCGACGCCCGGTTGGCGGCACCGAGCTTGTCGTAGATCTTGGAGATGTGGGTCTTGGCCGTCGACTCGGAGATGAACAGCTTGCGGGCGATCGCCGCCACCCCGAGCCCGTCGGCGAGAAGGTACAGCACCTCTCGTTCCCGGGGCGACAGCTGCGGCCCCGACGGCGCCATCCGGCGACGCATCGCGTCCGCGAGGTCGGCCGCGGTGAACGAGCGTGGTGACACCGCCGCGTGACGGGCGGCCGCGACGACATCGCCGCTGGGTGCGTTCTTGGGGACGAACGCGGAGGCGCCCGCCTCCAGAGCGGCGAAGAGCTGTTCGTCGCCTGCGTACATGGTGAGCACCACGATGCCCAGATCGGAGTTGGCGCTGCGCAGGCGCCTGGCCGCGTCGAGACCCGATCCGTCGGGCAGTCGCACGTCGACCACCACCACCTGGGGCGACAACTCGGTGACCAGTCTCTCGCCAGCGCCGAGAGTGCCGGCCTGTCCGACAACGGTGAAGTCCTCGGAGCGCTCGAACGCCCGGGACAAGCCCTGGCGGATCAGTTCGTGGTCATCGATGAGCAAGACCGACGTCGGCATTGCGGGACTCCTTTCGGTCAGCGCCAGAGGAACCCTCGAGGCGAAGTGCGCTGGCGGTCATCAGGGTCAGGGCCACCGACGTACCACGGTCGGGCTCGGATACGACAGCGAAATCGGCACCGATACGGTCGGCGCGCTCCTTCATGATCTTCATCCCGAAGCTGTCCTCACGTGCCTCACCGAGGCCCGTGCCGTCGTCGGTGATGGACATCGTCGCCTGCGGCGGATCCGCCGAGAGGGTCACCCACAGGTGGTGGGCTCCGCTGTGCCGGCGCGCGTTGGTGATGGCCTCCTGGGCGATGCGCAGGATCTCCGTCTCGACCTCCACACGCAGGCGGCGTGGTGTCTCGTTGAGGGACAGGTGCACGGTCATGCCGGTCTGGCGACCGACCTGGTGGACGTAGTCGGCGAGCACCGATCCCAGGGTCGAGCCCGGGGCCACCTCCGAGCGCAGGTCGAAGACCGACAACCGCAACTCGCTCACCAGGTGCGTGAGCTGTTCGCGCAGGGTGCCCAGGCCGTCGCGCTGGACCGCGTCGTCGGTGTCGGCCATCAGGGAGTCCACGGAGTAGCCGAGCGACGCGACCTCCTGGGCGATGCCGTCGTGGATCTCACGGGCCATGCGCCGGCGCTCGTCGATGGTGGCCAGGCTGCGGACCTCGTCGAAGACCATCGCGGTGTCGAGCTGGACGGCGTGGCGACGCAGACGCTCGACGACATCGGCGGCGGTGGCGCTGTTCAACGGCGTCGGGTGGTGCAGCACGAGCACCGCGATCATCCGCGCGCCGAGTCGCAGCGGCAGCGCGATCCGCACCGCGCGCCGCCCGTCCACGACGACCGTCTCGTGCACCGGGGCCTCGCTCGTCCAGCACTCCATCACCAGGTGGTCGTCATGCGCCTCGCCGCCGAGGTCGGCGGCGCCTCGTCCGGCCAACGGGAGCAGTGTGCCACCGGCGGAGCGTACGAGCAGCACCGCGGAGTCGTCGTCCACCACGTCGCCGACGTCGGCCAGGATCTGGTGCGCGATACCGACCGGGTCGAGCCCCGCGCTCAGCTTGCGGGCCACGGTGCGCAGCTCGCTGAGCAGCCGGTGGGCTGAGTCGTAGGCGTCGGACTCGTTGACCCGTGGTACTGACGTACTACGGATCCAGGCACCCAGCATGCCAGCGGCAAGGCCGGTGAGCAGCCAGGGCAAGGTCAGGTCCAGCACCAGGGAGACGTCGAGGGCCGGGACGACGACGGCGACCCCGATGACGGTGGCACTCTGGACGCAGCAGGTGGCGACCACACCCGCCGCGCTCGTGCTGAGCCCGGCGATGAACACGGGGACGAGGAGGTAGGGCAGCCCGACAGCCGTGTCGGTCAGCATCACCGTCGCCAGGACGGCTGCGACAGCGCCCTCGACGAACGGCGCCTTGCGGCCTTGCCGGGGCGCGATGTGGCCGACGGCCAACGCAGCTATCGACGTCATGACGGTCAGTGCCGCGACGAGCACCGCCTCGTCGCCGCGCTCGAGCAGGGCGAGCCCCAGCACGGTGGTCGCGCCGAGTACGCGGGCAGCGATCAGCGTGGAGGCGTGGCTGTCCGGCCGAGTCACCGTGACCACTGCCACCAGAGCTCACCTCGTCCGGGCGGCAACATAATGTCACCGATTCATCACGAAGAGTAGTCGAAATACCTGCGTGGGAACACGGATCCGTCATTCGGGTCGTGCTCAGCGCAGACCGGTGCCCGTGAACTGGGTGATCATCGAGATCACCCCGGGACCCATGACCGTGATGAACAGGACCGGTGGGCCTGGTCGAGGAACGCCGTGGCTGCCTGCTTGGCGGCTGCGAAGCGCTCACCTCGCATCGACAGGCTGGTGTCGATCACCAGCGCAGCGGTGCGGGTCAGCCCGACGCCGTCGTCGCCGACGGCCTCGGCGGCAAGCTGGGCCTGCGCCGGCACCGCGACCGCCAACGTGACCTGCACCGCCGAGGCATCGGGCGTGGCGTCTGCGGGAAGGTCGTGCAGGGAGAGCAGCACCTCGACGCTGCCACCGGTGGTGTCGACCATGTCGATGTCGGCGTACACGTCGGCGGCGAGCGCCGGACCGACCCCGAGCACGCCGGTGCACCCGGCGGCCAGCAGGGCGGCTACTCCCCGGCGCAGCAGTCGCCGGTGGACCTGGCTCACAACAGGCCGTCCATGGCGAACACCATGGGGTCGACGCTCTGGCCGTTCTGCTTCAACTTCTCCATGAACTTCGGCCGCAGGCCGGTGCTACGCAGGACCCCACGGCTCTTGCCGTGCTCGTCGATGCTGTGGTGCTCGTACACGAAGAGGTCCTGCAGGGTGACCACGTCACCTTCCATCCGCTCCACCTCGGTGACGTGGGTGATACGGCGGCTGCCGTCGGACAGGCGGGTCTGTTGCACGACCAGGTCCACGGCGCTCGCGATCTGCTCCCGGATGGCCCGCATCGGCAGGTCCACGCCGGCCATCAGCACCATCGTCTCGACGCGGGACAGCGTGTCGCGTGGGGAGTTGGAGTGGACCGTGCAGATGGATCCGTCGTGACCGGTGTTCATCGCCTGCAGCATGTCCAGCGCCGAGGCGTCACGGACCTCGCCGACGACGATCCGGTCCGGGCGCATCCGCAGCGCGTTGCGGACCAGGTCGCGGATCGACACCATGCCCTTGCCCTCGATGTTGGAGGGGCGTGACTCCAGTCGCACGACGTGGTCCTGGTGCAGCTGCAGCTCCGCGGCGTCCTCGATCGTCACGATGCGCTCGTCGCTCGGGATGAAGGACGACAACACGTTCAGCGTGGTGGTCTTGCCCGCACCCGTACCCCCGGAGACGATGACGTTCAGCTTGCCCTTGACGCACGCCCGCAGGAACTCCGCCGTCCGGGGGGTCAGCGACCCGAAGCGGATCAGGTCGTCGACGGTGAGCGGGTCGGCGGAGAACTTGCGGATGGTCAGGATCGAACCGTCCAACGCCAACGGTGGGATGACCGCGTTGACCCGGCTGCCGTCGGGGAGGCGGGCGTCCACCATCGGGCTGGACTCGTCGACGCGGCGGCCGATGCGGGCCACGATCTTGTCGATGGTGCGTCGCAGGTGCGCCTCGTTCGCGAAACGGCCCTCCACGCGCTGCAGCCGTCCGTCCCGCTCGATCCAGATGTCGTACGGGCCGTTGACCATGATCTCCGACAGGGAGTCGTCGCGAAGGTACGGCTCGATCGGCCCGTACCCGAGGATGTCGTCGGAGATCTCCTGGGTCAGCCGCTGGCGGTCGGTGCTCGTGAGCGGCTGCTCGTGGGTGGCCATGGCGTCGGCGAGTGCCTCGCGGACCATCGCCTCCAGCTCGGTGTCGCTGAGCTCGGAGTCGTACAGCTTGGGGCCCAGCGTGGAGAGCAGGACCCGGTGGACCTGCGCCTTGAGGTCTGCGTGCTTGTCCGTCGTGGGAGCCGACGCCCGGTTGTTCAGTGCCGGCACGGTGTGTGTCGACGTGCTGCGAGCCGGGCCGCCGGCAGCGACGCCCTGACCGGACGACGAGGCGGTACGGTCCAGCTGGGCGGAGGCGAGCCGCTCGGCGAGGCCCATCAGCGCTTCGCCTTGCGGCGGAAGCGGGACCGGCGCGGGCTCGGCTGCGCCGTGTCGCTGCGTTCGGGCGTCGCGTGGGAGGTGGCACTGATGCAGACCTCGGCGAGCGCCGCGATGCCGCGGCTGGCGGGGTGCCTGGGGTCGCTCACCACGATTGCCTGGCCGCGGTTGATCGACGCGGGGACGTCGGCGGAGGACGGGATGTGGGCGCAGACGCTCATGCCCAACGAGGCGCTGACCTCCACGGCGGTGACGCCCACCTTGGGCTGAGCCCGGTTGAGCACGAGCTTGAGGTGCTCGTTGCCGATGTTGAGCAGGTGCAGGGTCTCCAGGGCGATCTTCAGGTTCTTCAACGCCGGGATGTCCGGCGTCGCGACGAGAAGGATCTGGTCGCTGTGGTCGAACGCCTGCAGCACCTGGTCGTCGAAGCTGGGTGGGGTGTCCACGACCACGTAGTCGTAGGACTCGCTCAGCAGGTCGAGGATCCGCCCGACAAGCCGTGCGGAGATCGAGTCCTTGGCGTCGGGACCGACCGGGGCGACCAGCGCGACCAGGCCGTCGCTGACGCGGGTCAACAGCGACGCCAGCCCGGTCGTGTCGAGGTCGTCACCCATCGCAACCGCGTCGGCGATGGTCCGTGCGGGAAAGATCTGCAGCGTGATCGCCACGTCGCCGAACGCGAGGTCGAGGTCGAGGTCGAGGAGGCATACCTGGTGGCCGTGCCCGGCGAGGTGGGCCGACAGGTTGGTGGCGACGGTCGTCTTGCCGACTCCGCCCTTGGCCGAGAACACGGTCAGGACCTTGCCGCGCTTCTGGGTCCGCTCCTCGCGCTGGGAGCTGAGCGCCTCGTGCGGCGTGTACGTCCGCAGCAGCACGTGGTGCAGCTCGGGGATCTCGCGGATCGTGATGACCTCACGCATGCCCGACCGCAGTGCCTCGGCCAGCACGGACGTGTCGATCTCCTCGCGCACCAGGATCACGCTCAGGCTGGGGCGGACCACCCGCAGCGTGTCGGCGAGATTGACCGCGATGATCAGGTCGACGCCGGGGCCCAGCACGACGGCGTACTCCTGCGGGCGATCCTCCAGGTGGGCCTTGAGGGCTGCGAGGGACGCAAGGACGTCGGTGGTGTCGCAGGCCTCGGCGATGGTGTGCGCCGTGGTGAGGTCGGGTTCGATGATCGTGGTCATGGCAGCCTTCCGGATCAGTCGAAGAGCTCGTCGATGCCGATGCCAGCGGTGAGCGCCACATCGGTCTCGTCGCTGCGCAGCGCGAACCACAGCTCACCGGTCTTGCCGCCGAGGATGACCTTCTCCGCCTCCTCCTGGTCGACCGACAGCGTCAGCAGGGTCTTGGGTAGAGTTTCGACCGTCTGCTCGCCGCTGGCGTCGGTCACGGTGCGAGATGTCACCCCCGGTGTGGCCACTTCGTCGGTACCGCCCGGCGTGGCTTGCGCCCCGACCCACCAGATGGCTGGCGGCTGCGTTGTCGCCCCACTTGACCGCGAGCACCTGCTCGCCGGGGGTCAACGGGGTCAGTGCGACCTGCCCGGCGATGTCGGTGGTGGCGTCCAGGGCACCCGGGAGCACGGAATCCCCCGCGAGCTCGGTCTGGGCCAGCTTTCCGGCCGCCTCGGCTTCCTCGACGGTCTCGCCGGCTGCGATCTCCTCGGTGACGGTGAGCACCATGACCGGCGCCTGTTCGGTGATCGCGCGCTGATCCACGCCGCGTACGTACAGGTAGACCAGGCGCGCACCGAGCGTGGCAATGAAGACCGCCACGACGAGCAGTACGGTCTTGCGTCCCATGGTGGTCGTCCTGCCACTCGATTCCTGCAGACGTCCGAATCGTCCGCCGTCGAGGCAACCTAACCCTGCTGACGGTGAACCGGCCATGACACAGCGTCACCTCTGGCCGATGCTCGGGCAGATGTGTCCGGTCCGGTGGACGTACGTCGTCCGAACGGCCGATGCCCGTCGCGACGTCCGCCTCCGATGCCGCGGGGCGCAGAGTAGTGTCCCGAGCCATGGCCAACCAGACCACCAGTGACATCGTGATCGCGGCGTCACCGGCACAGGTGATGTCGGTCATCGCCGACTTCGGGTCCTACCCCGAATGGGCGACCGGCGTGAAGGAGTGCGAGGTCACCGTGCCGGGTGCCGACGGCCGGGCCGAGCAGGTGCGCTTCGTGCTGGATGCCACGCCGATCCGTGACGAGTACACGTTGGCCTACACCTGGTCGCAGAACACATCGGTGACCTGGACGCTGGCGCAGGGTCACATGATCAGGGCGATGGACGGTGCCTACGTGCTGTCGCAGCAGGCGGACGGGTCCACTCAGGTCACCTACCGGCTCGCTGTCGACGTGGCGATCCCACTGCTCGGCATGCTCAAGCGCAAGGCCGAGAAGGTCATCATCGACACCGCGCTGAAGGGCCTGAAGAAGCGCGTCGAGTCGACCCGCTGAGGGTGCGGGTAGCGTTTCGCCCAACTTCCGGGCAGACGTGAGGCAGACGATGGACGACCATGGTGCTGGCGCCACCGGCGAACCGTCGCACGGGGAGCACCGCGAGCCGGTCGGCACGCTGGGCGAGGAGGCCGTCAAGCTGCTGGCCGCGGCCTCTACGTGGGCCCGCGAGCAGCCGCCCCACGCCCCGCACCACGGCCAGGACCCGGACGAGCCGGACGAGCCGGACGAGCCGGACGAGCCGGGCCCGCCGTCCGGGTCCACGATCCCGGACGGCGACTGCACGTGGTGCCCGATCTGTCAGGCCGCCGCCCTCGTGCGCTCGACCACCCCGGAGCTCAGCGCCGCGGTGCGGAGCTCGATGGTGTCCCTGTCCGACCTTGCGCGCACCGTGCTGGACTCGCTGGCAGAGCACCAGCACCAGCACCGGCACCACCACCGCTCGGCGCAGGAGAGGGACGCATGGGACTGACGGTCGGCGTGGACATCGGTGGCACGAAGATCGCCGCCGGGGTCGTCGACGACGAGGGTCACATCCTCCAGGTCGTGACCGAGGCGACACCCGCGATGGATCCGGACGCGCTCGCCGATGCCGTGGCGACCGGCGTGCAGCGGCTGCGCCAGGACCACGACATCGAGGCGGTGGGCATCGGGGCGGCCGGCTTCGTCGACGCCGACCGCTCGACGGTGCTGTTCGCCCCCAACATCGACTGGGAGGACGAACCTCTCGGCGTCCACGTCTCGAGCCGGGTCCAGATCCCGGTCGTGGTGGAGAACGACGCCAACGCGGCAGCGTGGGGCGAGTTCCGGTTCGGGGCCGGCAAGGACGTGGACGACCTGCTGCTCATCACCGTCGGGACCGGCATCGGGGGCGGCATGGTCTCCCACGGCGAGTTGTTCCGCGGGGCGCACGGGGTCGCGTTCGAGGTCGGCCACGTCAGGGTGGTCCCCGCCGGCATGCGTTGCGGATGCGGGCGTTACGGCTGCTGGGAGCAGTACGCCAGCGGCACTGCGCTGGTGCGCGAGGCCCAGGACCGCATGCACTCGGAGCTGGCGGAGGCCGCGTCGCTGGCCGCGGTGGTCGGCTCCGACCCGGCGCTGGTCACCGGACCGATGATCACCGAGCAGGCCCGGGGCGGCGACCCGCTTTGTGTCGACCTGCTGGCCGACGTGGGGCGCTGGCTCGGCGAGGGTATCGCCAGTCTCACCGCCGTCCTCGACCCGTCAGTGGTGGCGATCGGCGGCGGAGTCGCCGCAGCCGGCGACCTGCTCCTGGAGCCCGCCCGGGCCGGCTTCCTGCACACGCTGCCGGCCGCCGCGCACCGCACCCACGCGACGCTGCGGCTGGCCACGCTGGGAAACGAGGCAGGGCTGATCGGCGCCGCGGACCTGGCCCGCGCACGGTGATGGGTGCGACGACGGGCGTGGACGGTGCGGTCCGGCCCCGGACCGGGATGCTGGAGCGGTTGGCCGTGGGGATCGACATCGGCGGAACCAAGGTCGCCGCCGGGGTCGTCGACGAGTCGGGCCAGGTGCTGGAGCGGCTGCGGCATGACACCCCGACCACCAGCCCCTCGGCGGTCGAGGACATCATCGCCGAGGTCGTCACCGAGCTGCGACGGCGCCACCGCATCTACAGCGTGGGCGTCGGTGCCGCCGGCTTCGTGGACGCCACCCGCTCGTCGGTCCTCTTCGCGCCGCACCTCGCATGGCGGCACGAACCGTTGCGCGAAGCGCTGCGCCGGCGGACCGGGCTGTCGGTGGTGGTCGAGAACGACGCGAACGCGGCCGCCTGGGCGGAGTGGCGCTTCGGGGCGGCACAGAACGAGGAGGACCTCGTCTGCATCACGTTGGGCACCGGCATCGGTGGTGCGCTGCTGTTCAACGGGGCGGTGCACCGCGGCAGGTTCGGCATTGCCGGCGAGTTCGGCCACATGCAGGTCGTGCCGGCCGGGCACCGCTGCGAGTGCGGCAACCGCGGGTGCTGGGAGCAGTACGCCAGCGGCAACGCACTCGTCCGGGAGGCTCGCGAGCTGGCCAGGGCGAACTCGCCGGTCATCCACCACCTGCTCAGCCGTGCCGGCGGGAACCCGGAGGCCATCACCGGACCGTCGGTGACCGAAGCCGCGCAGGCAGGGGACCCCGCGGCCGTGGAGCTGCTCGCGGAGGTCGGGCAGTGGCTCGGCGTCGGCATCGCCTCGCTCGCGGCGGCCTTCGACCCCGGGATGTTCGTGATCGGCGGGGGTGTCTCCGATGCCGGGGACCTGCTGATCGCGCCGGCCCGGGACAGCTACCGCAGGGCACTTACCGGACGCGGATTCCGGCCCGAGGCACGGATCCTGCGTGCTCAGCTGGGCAACGAGGCGGGCATGATCGGTGCTGCCGACCTGGCCCGGGTCGAGCGCCGTCGTCGCCGACGAGGTCGTGGCGGGCGGTCCCGCGCACGCGCGACACGGCCGGTGCTGGGCGGCGTCACCGATCGACGAGGGTGATCTCGAAGGTCTGGCGGTCGGCGCGGTAGACGTGCTGGCCGAGCTCCACGGCGCGTCCGGCGTCGTCGAACGCGGTGCGGCTCATGGTGAGCAGGGGTGCGCCTCGGTGCTCGCCGAGCAGACCAGCCTCCCGCCCGTCGGCCCGGCGTGCCCCGATGCGCTGGTGTGCGACGCGCAGGTGGATGCCGACCGAACGCATCGCCTCGTACAGACCGACCCGGTCGAGGTCGACCCTCGCGAGGTCGATGACGTCGAGCGGGATGAGGTTGTGCATGACCGCGAGCGGCTCGTCGCCCACGCTGCGCAACCGTTGCAGGTCCCACACCAGGCTGCCACGCGGAATCTGCAGCTCGGTGAGCGTGTCGTCGTCGGCCTCGACCTGTGCGCAGCCGAGGACCTGTGTGTGCGGGTCCTGACCCGCGCGTCGCAGGTCGTCGTTGAGGCTGGTGAGCTCGACCGGTCGGCGGATCTGCCCCTGGACCACCTGCGTCCCGACGCCGCGCTTGCGCACCAGCAGTCCCTTGTCGACGAGCACGGAGATGGCCTGGCGCAGGGTGGGCCGCGACAGGCTGAGGTCGGCGGCGAGTGCCACCTCGTTGGTGATCCGGTCCCCGGGCGCGAGGTCGCCGGTGCTGATGGCACCCTCGAGCTGCTGGGCGACCTGGGAGTACAGCGGGAGCGGGCTCGAGCGATCGATCCTGATGCGGGGGTGCGACATGGGTCTCCGGTCTGGTCGGGAGATCGGGGCCAGCGTAGACCAGGTGGGCGGGTTATGTACGGATGTCGTGATGTCAAGACAAATGCTTGACACCTGCTCGTGACCGGACGACACTGCGACACGGCGCAACCCGAGGAGCCGTCCTGCGGGTGACGAGCGCCAAACGACGAGAGGTTGCCGATGAGCAAGGAGCCAGGTCCGGTCCGCTGCGCCGGGGCTCCGATCTCCTGGGGTGTCAGCGAGGTCACCGACTGGGGCCATCAGCTGCCGGTCGACCGCGTGCTGCGCGAGATGGCCGCCCTGGGGCTCGTCGCCACCGAGTTCGGCCCGGACGGCTTCCTGCCCGCCGAGCCGCAGGCCAGGGCCGCGTACCTGGCCCGGTACGGTCTTCGCGCGGTGGGCGGCTTCCTGCCGACGGTGCTGCACGAGCCGGCCACGGACCCGATGGCCCAGCTGGACGCCTTCGTCACCGGATGCCTGGCCGCTGACGCGGACGTCGTCGTACTCGCCGCGCACACTGGTCGCGAGGGTTACGACTCGCGACCGCCCCTGGACGACCTCGGCTGGAAGACACTGCTGGGCAACCTCGACCGGCTGTCGGCGCGCTGCCGCGACCGCGGCGTCGTGGCCGCGCTGCACCCGCATGTCGGGACGATGATCGAGACCTGTGGCGACGTCCAGCGGGTGCTGGCCGGGTCCGACATCGGGCTCTGCGTCGACACCGGGCACCTGCTCGTCGGCGGGACCGATCCGGTGCTGCTCACCCACGACTACCCCGACCGTGTCGTCCATGTGCACCTCAAGGATGTGGACGGGGTGCTGGCACAGCAGGTGCGGGCCGGGTCGCTGACGTTCGCCGAAGGCGTTCGGGCCGGACTGTTCGTGCCACTGGGCACCGGCACCGTGGACGTCACCGAGATGATCTCGACGCTGCGGGCGCACGCGTACGCCGGCTGGTACGTCCTGGAACAGGACGTGATGCTCGACGGGCCGGAGGCCGGCGACCGTGCCGCCGGCGACGTGCGTGCCAGCCTGGACCACCTGCGTCGGGCGCTGGCATGAGCGGCTTCGAGGTTCTGACGATGGGTCGGGTGGGCGTCGACATCTACCCGCACCAGGTCGGGGTCGGGCTCGAGGACGTGCAGACCTTCGGAAAGTACCTCGGCGGCAGCGCCACCAACGTGGCGGTGGCAGCAGCACGGTACGGCCGCCGCGCCGGCGTCATCACCCGAACCGGCGACGACCCGTTCGGGCGCTTCGTGCATCAGGCGCTGCGATCCTTCGGGGTCGACGACCGGTTCGTGACCGGCGTGCCGGGCCTGCCGACGCCGATCACCTTCTGCGAGATCTTTCCGCCGGACAACTTCCCGCTGTACTTCTACCGCCGGCCGACGGCACCGGACCTGCAGATAGGCACCGACGAGCTCGACCTCGACGCGATCCGGGCGGCCGACGTCTTCTGGGTCACCGGCACCGGCCTGTCCGAGGAGCCGAGCCGCAGCGCCACGATGGCCGCCCTGGCTGCCCGTGCGCGAGGGGGGATCACCGTGCTCGACCTGGACTACCGGCCGATGTTCTGGCCGGACCCGGAATCGGCCCACCAGGCGGTCAGTGCCGCGCTGGCGTACGCCACCGTGGCGGTCGGCAACCTCGAGGAGTGCGAGATCGCCGTGGGTGAGCGCGAGCCCCAGGCCGCCGCCCGGGCGCTGCGTGCGGCCGGCGTGGAACTCGCCGTCGTCAAGCAGGGCCCGGCCGGGGTGCTGGGAGAGCGTGGGCGGGAGTCGGTCGTGGTGCCGCCGGTGCCGGTCGAGGTCGTCAACGGCCTCGGGGCCGGCGACGCCTTCGGCGGGGCGCTGTGCGAGGGACTGCTCGCCGGCTGGGAGCTGGAACGGGTGCTCGCCTTCGCCAATGCGGCCGGCGCGATCGTGGCCTCGCGGCTGGCCTGCGCCGACGCCATGCCCACCTCGGCGGAGGTCGAGGAGCTCCTTGCTTGGCGCGGGGACGCCCAGCAACGAACCTATCGTTGCGGGGACGCGCCGCGCCAACCCTCCGGAGGGGCCGCGTGAGCGCCCTCGACCTGCCCGCGGACCTGATCGCCCACCTGCTGGACGTACGGCTGCGCGAGCCCGGCCGTGTCGCCGAGCTGGCGGCCACCCGATCGCGTCCCACGTCGCTGGTGGGACGGACCGGCCGGCTCATGGTGGTGGCCGCCGACCATCCCGCGCGGGGCTCGCTGCGCGCCGGGAGCGACCCGCTGGCCATGGCCGACCGGGCCGAGCTGCTGCGGCGGCTGGTCACCGCGCTGCGACGCCCCGGGGTCGACGGGGTGCTCGGCACTGCGGACGTGCTCGAGGACCTGCTGCTGCTCGACGCGCTGGAGGACAAGGTCGTGATCGGCTCGATGAACCGCGGCGGTCTGGCCGGCACCGTGTTCGAGCTCGACGACCGCTTCACCGGCTACCACGCAGCCGGCATCGAGCGGATGGGGTGGCAGGGCGGCAAGATGCTGCTCCGCATCGACCCCGACGACCCCGCCTCGGTGACCACCCTGGAGTCCTGCGCCCTCGCCGTCGACGACCTCGCCGACCGGGGCCTGATGGCGATGGTGGAGCCGTTCATCTCCCACCGAGTGGACGGCGTGGTGCGCAACGACCTCGACACCGCGCCGGTGATCCGCTCCTGCACCGTCACGGCCGGTCTGGGCTCCACCTCGGCCCACACCTGGCTCAAGCTCCCGGTGGTCGAGGACATGGAGCAGGTGCTGGCCGCGACGGCGCTTCCGGTGCTGCTGCTCGGCGGCGAGGTGTCGGCGGACCAGCACCAGCAGCTCGCGCTGTGGCGCAAGGCGCTCGATTCGCCGTCCGTACGCGGCATGGTGGTCGGGCGCAGCCTGCTGTTCCCGCCGGACGGCGACGTCGCCGGCGCCGTCGACGCGACCGTGGGGATGATGTGATGCGGGACCTGCACGTGCCGGCGGGAACGTCGTCGGACGAGACGTACGCGCTGCGCATCACCCCTGAAGGGGCCGGCTGGACGTACAGCGGCTTGGCGGTGCTGGAGCTCGACGCCGGGGGTGCGGCGCAGGTCGACGCCGCAGGCGCGGAGACGCTGGTCCTGCCCCTGTCCGGGTCGTGCGAGGTGACGTACGGGCAGCAGACGTTCCGGCTGGAGGGTCGGGAGTCCGTATTCGGATCGGTCACCGACTTCGCCTACCTGCCCCGCGACGCCCAGGTGAGCGTCCGCAGCGAGCTCGGTGGTCGCTTCGCGTTGCCCTCGGCGCGCTGCGAGCGGGTCCTGCCGTTCCGCTACGGCCCGTCCTCGGCGGTGCCGGTGGAGCTGCGCGGGGCCGGCCAGGCGAGCCGGCAGGTCAACAACTTCTGCACGCCGGAGGCGTTCGAGGCCGACCGGCTGATTGCGTGTGAGGTCCTCACCCCGGCCGGCAACTGGTCCAGCTACCCGCCGCACAAGCACGACCAGGACCGCGAGGGCGAGAGCGTGCTGGAGGAGATCTACTACTACGAAATCGCCGAGCCGGAGGCCCGTGGCGATCTCGTGCGCAGCGCCTCGCCGCCCCGGGGGATGGCCTACCAGCGGGTGTACGGCCACGATCACTCAGACACCGACGTGCTGGCCGAGGTCCGCAACGGCGACGTGGTGCTGATCCCGCACGGTTGGCACGGACCCTCCATGGCGGTGCCGGGCTACGACCTGTACTACCTCAACGTGATGGCCGGTCCCGGCGAGGAGCGTGCCTGGCGGATCTGCGACGACCCCGTGCACGGCTGGGTCCGCGACACCTGGGCCGACCAGGCGATCGATCCGCGACTGCCGTTCGGAGCGCCGGCATGACACGCCTGACGGTGGCCCAGGCACTGGTGCGTTTCCTCGCCGTCCAGCACGTCGAGCGCGACGGCGCCGAGCAACGGTTCTTCGCCGGCTGCTTCGGGATCTTCGGCCACGGCAACGTCGCCGGCGTCGGCCAGGCGCTGCTCGAGGACGAGGAGTCGGGGTCACCGACGCTGCCGTACCTGCACGCCCGCAACGAGCAGGCCATGGTGCACACCGCGGCGGGCTACGCCCGGGCCAAGGACCGGCTGCAGACGTACGCCTGCACCTCCTCGGTCGGGCCCGGCGCGACCAACATGGTGACCGGGGCGGCGCTGGCCACGATCAACCGGCTCCCCGTGCTGCTGCTGCCCGGGGACGTGTTCGCCACCCGGGTGGCGAACCCGGTGCTGCAGGAGCTCGAGGACCCGACCAGCCTCGACGTGTCGGTCAACGACGCGTTCCGGCCGGTGTCGCGCTACTGGGACCGGGTCCACCGGCCCGAGCAGCTCCCCGCGGCACTGCTGTCTGCGATGCGGGTGCTCACCGACCCCGTCGAGACCGGTGCGGTGACCGTCTGTCTGCCGCAGGACGTCCAGGCCCAGGCGTACGACTGGCCCGACGAGCTCTTCGCCCACCGGGTG
>JALZKQ010000032.1 GCA_030859165.1 Actinomycetota bacterium | reverse complement strand
GAAGAGCGCCGCGCAGAACGCGGTGTGACCCACGGCCTCGGCAACGCCAGGGTCCTCGAGCATCAACTTGAAGTTGCTCCACCCGGCATCGGCGGCCGGTGAGATCAGGTTCGTGTTCTGCCGGCTGGTCAGAAGGGCCCACACCGCAGGGAAGATCGCCAGCCCCACGACCAGCAGCCTGGCCGGCAGCACGAACGCCCAGACGGTGAGGTGGTCGACCAGGCGGCGACGCCTTCAGGCCGCGCCGCCGTGCCTTCGTCCCGGCAGCAGGCCGGGCGTGGCGCCCGGACCGGATGCACGCAACGGATCCGACGACGGTGTCGAAGCCATGGGGGGCCTGACCACCCACGACGAGGTCGAGGCGCACACGAATGCCGCGCTGATCGCTCGCGCCAGGACAGTCGTCGTGGTAGCCGACTCCAGCAAAATGGGACGGTACCCAACCTCGCGCGCATCACCAGTGTCGACGGGTGGTGGCGGCTACCGGGTGTCGGGTTGCCGGCTGGCTCGTCGCCGCCATTCGGTCGGGCTCATGTGCGTCAGCACCTTGAACCGGGTGGCGAAGTAGAGCTGAGCGCTGAAGCCGGTCGCCCGTGCAATGGACCCGATGGGCATCGAGGTCGACTCGAGCAGGGTCTGCGCACGTTCGATCCGGCGTTGCTCGACGAAGCGCGCGGGCGGAGTTCCCAGCTGATCCTTGAACAGGTGGCTGAGCCGCGAGGGCGACAGCTGCACTGCCTTGGCGATCTCGGCGACGCTGAGGGGCCGGCCGAGGTGGCGTGCGATGAACAGCACGGCCTCGTGCAGGCGGTCGTCCAGCTGCTGCGGTCCGGGGCTGGCGGCATCGAGCCAGAGGAGGGCGCGCTCGAGGGCGTTCAGCGCGAAGTCGGCACAACGCGGGGCGAGACTGTGCAGCGTCGCGTCCATCTCGAGCAGTGCCTCGTCGATGCGACCGCGCAGCCGTGGCTGTGGCGCAGGGATCCATGACACGCCGGCACCCAGGATCGGCCATCCGAGCCAGAGCTGCCAGTGCTCCCGGGGGCGAAAGTGCGCCCAGACGATCTCCCACGGCTCGGCGCTGCGGTCGCAGCCGAAGTCCTGGGGGGCGCCCGCAGCCCACATGAGGGTGTCGCCGGCCGAGATCGGTTGCCCGCCCTCGTCCCCGGTGGTCCTGAGCATTCCCTGACCGCTGCGTGTGTGGATGAGCAACCACGTCGGTGTGCCGCTCGGACGCCAGCACCATGTGTCGTCGCGACGCTCGTGACCGCTCAACAGGTTCACGATGTCCGGGTACGGCGTCGGCGGTCTCATGCGTTCGACAGGTTAGTTGGCCGTGCTCGGCCGACCGCTCGGGTAGCAGGATCTCGAAGAAGGAGAGCAGGTCCGGGTGTGGCTGCTCACGACCCGTCCTGGAAGGGTTTGCGACCAGGCCCACGACGTCCGGAGCGAGCATGCGTAGCAGTTTCACCGAACAGGAGATTCAGGCCTACCGCACCAACGGGTTCCTGGTCGTCGAGGACTTCCTCACCGCTGAGGAGCTTGCTTACTGGCGCGACGTCGTGGAGGCCGCAGCGGGACAGATCCGCCTGGAGCATTCGGGGAGGAACAGCGAGACGATGTTCACCCAACGCATGCACCTTCGCCGCACGAGCGCCGCGGTCCAGCAGCTAGTCGAGGACGAGCAGGTCGGCCGGCTGGTGTCGGAGCTCGAGGGTGTGGATGCAGTCCGGCTGTACCTCGACCAGGCACTCGTCAAGGAGCCGTACGGTGCCCCGACGCAATACCACCTCGACATCCCGTGGTGGAGCTTCACCTCGCCCCACGCCTGCACCCTCTGGGTCGCGCTGGACGACTCGACGCTCGAGAACGGCTGCCTCTACTTCGTACCCGGGAGCCAGCGGCTCAGGCTGACCGCCCTCGGCGACCTCGGTCCAGACCTCGGGGCGCTGTTTACCGCACACCCTGAGGCCGCGTCCCGGCCGTCCCCCAGCCCGCTGCCCGCCGGCGGCTGCTCGTTCCACAACGGGCACACGATCCACGGCGCCGGCGCGAACATGACGCCCGGGCGGCGACGCGCGATGACCACCGCGTTCATGCCCGCCGACGCCCGCTACAACGGCCGGCGCGACGTCCAGGTCCTCGGCGACGACTACCTCAACACCCTCACGCAGGGGGACCAGCTCGTGAACGACGACCTGAACCCGCTCGTCTATGCCCGCTGACCAGCGGACTGGGACCCAGGAGCCTTCGGGACGGCTCGTGCTGCGTCGTCACCCGTCGGCGGTCAGCATCTCGTCGCGATAGCGCGTGAGGTGCCGGCGCCACACCTCTGCCGCCCCGTCGGCGTCGCCGGACTGGATGCAGTTCAGGACCTCCTGGGGCCAGGACGCCAAAGTACGGGCCGACCCGGGCGGGCATGGGGTCAGCGCCGGCTTCTCGGGGTCGGTGAGGCGTCGATGTGGCTTCGCACCCTGAGCAGAGCGCGCTTGATGTCTTGCAGGTCCTCGTTGCTGAGTCCGGCGGCGAAAGAGGACTCGATGGCGGCGAGGTAGATCGGGGCCGCGTTCCGAAAGCGGCTGCGTCCGGTGTCGGTGAGCACTGCGTAGGCCGAGCGTCGATCGTGCGGGTTCTCCTCCCTGCAGACCAGGCCGACCTCACTCAGCTCATCGACGAGCCGGCTGACCCGAGTCCGGCTCAGCACTACCCGCTCGGCGAGCACGGTCATCCGTAGCTTTCCGTCCGGTGCCCCGGCGAGCTCGAGGAGCACGTCGTACCACGTCAGGGGAAGGCCGGTCTGCGCCCGGACCTGGCTTTCCAGGGTGGGTACCAGCGCAGCGTGGACCTGAAGCAGCGCCCCCCACGCATCCGCGGCCAGCTTGCGACGCGGTTCGCTCACGCGCTGAACCGTACTCCTTGAATACGTGCACCCGCTTCCATATAGTTGTGTGCGCACGCACCTAGTTGGGTGCCGAGTTAATGAGGAGTTCAGATGACTGAGCTGATCACCCGCGACGAACTCAAGGCTGCGATCGAGGCCTCCGAGGTGACCGTGGTCGACGCCCTGGGCGGCATGTACTACGAGAAGGAGCACCTGCCCGGCGCCATCCCGCTCGTCGAGGCCGAGGTCGCCGATCGCGCTGGCGTGCTACTTCCCGACCGCCATGCTGCGATCGTCACCTACTGCGCCAACACGGCCTGCCCCAACAGCGGGAACGTCGCAACGCGACTCACCCACGCTGGGTACTCCAACGTGCGCAAGTACCGAGAGGGGATCCAGGACTGGGTCGAGGCCGGGTTGCCGACCGAAACCGGCGGGTTCCCCTGAGATTGAGCGCGCCGAGCAGGGGGCGTATCGCGGCCGGCCTTTCGAGGCCGGCTCCTACCCGTTTGTGGCAGCGGGCGCCTTGACAATGAGAATCCTCCGCGAGCGGCCGGGGTCGTCGCCGTACGCGTTCTCGATGCGAACGGCGTCATCGCCCACGCACCGCAGAAGGACACCGCCAGGCCGACGACGGCCGCGGGGGGCAGGGTTTCCGCGCATCCGGGCGAACAGGACGACGAAGCCCGCCTGCAGACTGAACATTGCCGTGGCGGACGATGGCACGCCGACGACGGCAAGGAAGGCGTTCACGGCCGTCACTGTGCGACACCGGTGTGCCAGGCTGGCGTACATGGGTGGCACCGGGGACGTCGACGGCTTGGCGCTCGTCGCCGAGCTCGCCCGCAAGTCCGGCCTCTGCTGGATCGGCTACGGGGAGCCGCCGAGTCAGCACCCGGTCTGGCACGTCTGGCACGCCGACGCGATCGGGGTCGTCGCCGGCGGCGACGAGCAGCCGCTGCCCGGCATCGAGGCGTACGACGAGGTGACGGTGACCCTGCGGGCGAAGACCACGCGACACCATCTCGCCACCTGCCGAGCCCGGGTCGACCGGGTCCGACCGGGAGCCGACGGGTGGGACGACCTCACGGCGGCGTTGAAGGCATCGAGGCTCAACTTGCTGGACCCGGCGTCGGCGACGCAACGCTGGGGCCGTGACGCCCTGGTGTTGCGGCTGGTACCTCGCGTGGTCATTGCGGCGCCGGGGTCGCTGCCCGACTCCTCCGGAGCCGCCCAGCCCGCCGGTTCCCCGGCCACGACGTCGGGACCGCTGCCGTGGGTGCTGCACAGACGGCAGACCCGTCGCCGCCCGCTGTCCTGACTGCACCGCCTCACCGAAGGGCGTTGATCCGGCGAACGACGCGGACCGGGATTACGGTGGGGCACATGTTCCCGTTCGGCACCAAAGCCCCCCGAGACGACATCGACGAGCGTGACCTCGAGGTCAAGCCACCGAAGTCACACGCCGGCGGTGTCACCGCCGTGGCCGTGTCGATGAAGCGGGCGGTGAACCAGATGGGCCCGGTACGCACCGCTAAGACGCTGCTCAAGCTCAACCAGACCGACGGCTTCGACTGCCAGAGCTGTGCCTGGGCGGACCCGCTGCCCGGCCACCGGCACACCGCCGAGTTCTGCGAGAACGGCGCGAAGGCCGTGGCCGAGGAGGCCACCCTGCGGCGCGTGACGCCGAAGTTCTTCGCCGAGCACAGCGTCGCCGACCTCGCCGAGTGCTCGGAGTACTGGCTCGGCCAGCAGGGCCGCATCACCGAACCGGTCGTCAAGCTGCCCGGGGCGACGCACTACACGCCGATCGACTGGGACGGCGCGTTCCGGCTGGTCGCCGAGCACCTGCACGACCTCGACGGCCCAGACGAGGCGGCGTTCTACACCTCCGGCCGTGCCTCCAACGAGGTTGCCTTCGCCTACCAGCTCTTCGCCCGGGCGTACGGGACGAACAACCTGCCGGACTGCTCGAACATGTGCCACGAGTCGACGAGCATGGCGCTGGCGCAGACCATCGGCATCGGCAAGGCCAGCGTGAGCCTGCAAGACGTGCACGACGCGCGGCTGATCGTCATCACCGGCAACAACCCCGGCACCAACCACCCGCGGATGCTCAGCGCGCTGGAGGAGGCCAAGCGCAACGGCGCCACGATCGTGTCGATCAACCCGATCAAGGAGGCGGGTCTGGTCAACTTCCGCAACCCGCAGCGGGTCAAGGGCTGGATCGGCACCGGGCAGGACCTGGCCGACCTGCACCTGCCCATCCGGATCAACGGCGACCTTGCGCTGTGGCAGGCCATCGGACACCTGCTGGTGACGTGGGACGACGAGAGTGCCGGTCCCGACGGGCGGGGAACGGTCCTCGACCACGACTTCATCCAGCGGCACACCGTCGGGTTCGACGAGTGGCGCGACCACGTCCGCGACCTCGACTGGGCGGCCGTCGAGCGCGCGAGCGGCCTGACCCGCGAGCAGGTCACCGAGCTCACGCAGCTGTTCCGTGACTCCGACGCCACCGTGGTGGCCTGGGCGATGGGCATCACGCAGCACCGCAATGCCGTCGCGACCATCAAGGAGTTCGTCAACGTCGCGTTCGCCCAGGGCAACATCGGCAAGCCGGGCGCCGGCCTGCTCCCGGTCCGCGGCCACTCCAACGTGCAGGGGGACCGCACGATGGGCATCTGGGAGCGGCCGCCACCGCGCTTCTTGGACTCGCTGCAGGACGAGTTCGGCTTCGACCCCCCGCGCGAGCACGGGTGCGACACCGTCGACTCGATCCGCGCGATGGACGAGCAGAAGGTGAAGGTCTTCGTGGGCCTCGGCGGCAACTTCGCCCACGCGGCCCCCGACACGCAGGTCACCGAACGCGCCCTTCGCAAGACCCGCCTGAGCGTCCAGGTGTCCACCAAGCTGAACCGCTCGCACCTGGTCTGCGGCGAGACCGCGCTGATCCTGCCCACCCTGGGTCGCACCGAGAAGGACGTGCAGGCGACGGGTGAGCAGTTCGTGACCACCGAGGACACGATGTGCAACGTCCACTCCTCCCGCGGTCCGTTGCCGCCGGCGGGCAAGCAGCTGCGTTCCGAGGTGGCGATCGTCACCGGCATCGCGCAGGCCACCCTCGGCGACCGGTACGGCATCGACTGGCAGGCGATGCGTGAGGACTACCGGGTCATCCGGCGCCACATCGCCAACGTGGTGCCCGGCTGCGCGGGCTACGAGGAGAACGTCAAGATGCCTGGCGGTTTCATCCTGCCGCACCCGCCTCGCGACAGCCGGTCCTTCCCCACCGAGGCCGGCGCGGGCGTGTTCACGACCAGCCCGATCGACATCCTGCACGTGCCCGAGGGGCGGCTGCTGCTGCAGACGCTGCGCAGCCACGACCAGTTCAACACCACCATCTACGGCCTGTCCGACCGTTACCGCGGCATCGAGAACGGCCGCCGGGTGGTGTTCGTGAACGCCGCCGACATCACCGACCTGGGGCTCGCCGACGGGCAGGTGGTCGACCTCGTCTCGGAGTGGACCGACGGCAGCGAGCGCCGCACCCCGGCGTTCCGGGTGGTCGCGTACGACACCCCGCGCGGCTGCGCGGCGGCGTACTACCCGGAGACCAACCCGCTGGTCCCGCTGGACTCCACCGCGGTCGGCAGCAACTGTCCCACCAGCAAGTCGCTGATCGTTCGGCTCGAGCCCGCCCGGGAGGACATCGAGGGCCACTCCAACGGCCACGAGCAGGCCGGTGCCGACGAAGGCCACAAGTCGCGTCCGGAGCCGCTGCACCTGTCCTGACCGGACACCCAGACCGGCACCGGACCGGCGAGACCGCTGTGCTGCGCACCCCCCATCCACGCGGCCACGCCGTTAGGCTGTCGCCCCGTGAGCAGCACTCCCAGCAGGGTCTTCGTCGCGCGGCTGGCCGGGCTCGTGGCGTACGACCCGGCCGGCGACCGGGTCGGCAAGGTCCGCGACGTCGTGGTCGCGCTGCGCGCGGACGCCAAACCGCCCCGGGTCCTCGGGCTCGTCCTCGAGCTGGTCGGCCGTCGTACGGTCTTCTGCCCGATGACACGGGTCACCTCGATCGACGCGGGGCACGTCATCACCACCGGCGAGCTCAACCTGCGGCGGTTCGAGCAGCGCAGCAGCGAGACCCTCCTGCTGGCGCAGCTGCTCGACCGGGCGGTCACGTTGCGCCACGACGACGTCGGGGCGGTCGTGTACGACGTCGGTATGGAGCAGGGCCGCCACCGCGAGTGGTTCTGCACCAAGGTTGCGGTGCACGAGGCCGCCAAACGGTTCGGACGCCGCGGTCAGAGCCACGTGCTCGACTGGTCGCAGGTCGAGGGCCTGACAGCGCAGCAGGGGTCGCAGGGGGCGAGCAACCTGCTCGCGACGTTGGACACGATGCGCGCGGCCGACCTGGCCAACGTGATCCGCGAGCTGCCGCCCAAGCGGCGCCACGAGATCGCCGCCGCGCTCGGCGACGAACGACTCGCCGACGTCCTCGAGGAGCTTCCCGAGGACGTCCAGGTCGAGATCCTCGGCCGCCTCGACGACGAGCGCGCCGCCGACGTCCTGGAGGAGATGTCGCCCGACGACGCCGCAGACTTGATCGCCGAGCTGCCGCCGGAGACGGCCGAGCAGCTGCTCGCCCTGATGGAGCCCGGCGAGGCCATGGACGTGCGACGGCTGCTCAGCTACGAGGAGAGCACCGCGGGCGGCCTGATGACCACCGAGCCGATCATCCTGTCTCCCGACGCGACCCTCGCCGACGCCCTCGCGCGGGTCCGACAGCACGAGCTCGTCCCGTCGCTCGCCGCCATGGTGTACGTCTGCCGGGCGCCGTTGGAGACGCCGAGCGGCCGCTTCCTCGGCGCCGCTCACTTCCAGCGGCTGCTGCGCGAGCCCCCCTCGACGCTGGTCAGCGCCGTCATCGACCACGACGTGCCGCGGCTGCGTCCGGAGACAGGTCTGCAGGACGTCGCCGGTCTGCTCGCCACGTACAACCAGGTGGCCAGCCCTGTCGTGGACGAGTTCGGTCGCCTGGTCGGGGTGGTGTCGGTGGACGACGTGCTGGACCACATGCTGCCCGAGGGCTGGCGCGACCGCACCACCGGTGAGGAGGCCCTCGATGGCGCGTGACACTCAGCGGCTCGACGTACCCAAGGACGTCCGCCGGACGTTGCGCCGTCCCGACGTCGACGCCGACGCCGTCGGCAGGTTCGCGGAGACCTTCGCGCGGTTCATGGGCACTGCCAAATTCCTGGCGTACATGACGGCCGCGGTCCTCCTCTGGGTGGTGTGGAACATCGTCGCGCCCGGCGGCTCGCGCTTCGACGCCTACCCGTTCATCTTCCTGACGCTGGTGCTGAGCCTGCAGGCGTCGTACGCGGCTCCGCTCATCCTGCTGGCCCAGAACCGCCAGGAGGCTCGCGACCGGGTCACCCAGGGCCAGGACCGTGAGGCCTCGGCCCGCTCCCACGCCGACATGGAGTTCCTGGCCCGCGAGGTCGCCAGCCTGCGTCAGGGGCTCGGTGAGGTCGCGACCCGGGACTTCCTGCGCTCGGAGCTGCGCAGCCTGCTGAGCGAGCTCGACGAGGCGCATGGCCAACCGGACCGGGCCGACGACACCGGCGCCCACAACGATGGCGACGAGATCGGGAGCCGCGGGCCGAAGCGGGTGGACCCGCACCGGTCGTGACGCCCACCACGGCCGTAGCATCGACACCATGACCGCTCCCACTGACGAGCAGATCCGTCTCGCGCTCGCCGGGGTCAACGACCCTGAGATCAAGAAGCCCATCACCGAGCTGGGCATGGTCGAGGCGGTCACGGTCGACGGCAACACCGTCACGGTCCGGCTGCTGCTGACCGTTGCGGGCTGCCCGATGCGCGACACCCTGACGCGGGACATCACGGCTGCGGTGCAGACGCTGCCCGACGTGGGCACGGTCCACGTCGAGATGGGCGTCATGACCGACGAGCAGCGCAAGGGCCTGCGCGAGATGCTCAAGGGTGGCCGGGCCGAACGCGAGATCCCGTTCAACCGTCCGGACTCCCTCACCAGGATCTACGCCGTCGCCTCCGGCAAGGGTGGCGTCGGCAAGTCCTCGGTCACGGTCAACCTGGCGGTGCTGATGGCAGCCGGCGGGCTCAAGGTCGGCATCATCGACGCCGACGTCTATGGCCACTCGATCCCCGCGATGCTGGGCGTCGGCGACGAGCGCCCCACGCAGGTCGAGGACATGATCATGCCGGTCCCGGTCATGGACCTGAAGGCGATCAGCATCGGCATGCTCAAGCCCCGTCGTGAGCAGGTCGTCGCCTGGCGGGGACCCATGCTGGACCGGGCGCTGGTGCAGATGCTGTCCGACGTGTACTGGGGCGACCTCGACGTCCTGCTCCTCGACCTCCCTCCGGGCACCGGCGACATCGCGATCAGCCTGGGCCAGCACCTCCCCAACGCCGAGGTCATCGTCGTCACCACGCCGCAGCAGGCCGCGGCCGAGGTCGCCGAGCGGGCCGGCACGATGGCCTCGATGATGCACCAGCGCGTCGTGGGCATCGTCGAGAACATGTCCTACCTCCAGCACCCCGAGCGCCCCGACGAACGGATCACGATCTTCGGCTCCGGCGGGGCCGACCGGGTCGCTGCGACGCTGACCGAGCGGCTGGGCTACGACGTCCCCGTGCTCGCCCACGTGCCGCTCGACGAACGGCTGCGGATCGGCAGCGACGTGGGCCGACCGATCGTGCTGAGCGATCCGGACTCGGTGGCCGCGCGCGAGCTCTCGCGGGTCGCCCGGACGCTTTCCGGACGCAGCCGCGGCCTGGCCGGCATGCAGCTCGGCCTGAGTCCGGCCGGTCGGCCCTGAATCCGCGGTCGCGCCTCGACCTACACTGATCCCGGGCGCCGAACGACACCCGTAGCGGCCGGCACGAGCGATCGGAGCGCAGATGTTGGGCATGGGCTGGCCCGAGTTGGCGGTCGTGATGATCGTCGCCGTCTTCGTCTTCGGGCCCGACAAGCTGCCCGTGCTGGCCAAGCAGGCCGGTTCCTTCCTGCGGACCGCCCGTCAGATGGTGAACAACGCCAAGGGCGACCTGAGCAAGGAGCTCGGCGACGAGTACGCCGTGCTCAAGGACATGAGCCTGCGCGACCTCAACCCCAAGGAGTTCGTGCGGCGCCAGGTCGTCGAGGCGATGGAGGCCGAGCCCGAGGAACCGAAGCCACGAGGGTCCCGTCCGCTCAGGCCCGGGGAGCACCCCCCGTTCGACGTCGACGCCACCTGAGGCTGCAGCCGTGGCACCCAGGTCGCGACCTGACCGTGCGTACGAGGTGGTGCTCTTCGGCGCCACCGGGTTCACCGGCGGCCTGACCGCCGAGCACATCGTCCGCCACGCCCCGACCGACCTGCGCTGGGCCGTTGCGGGTCGCAGCCAGGAGCGGCTCACGGCGCTCGTCGACCGGCTCGAGGGACTTGCGCCCGGGCGGCCACGTGTCCGGAGCGTCGTGGCCGACGTGGGCGATGTCGACAGCCTGCGCGCCCTGGCCGCCTCGACCGCGGTGGTCGCCACGACGGTCGGCCCGTACCTGCAGTTCGGCCAACCGCTGGTCGCCGCCTGCGCAGCCGAGGGCACCGACTACCTCGACATCGCCGGGGAGCCGGAGTTCGTCGACACCGTGTGGCTCCGCCACCACGACGAGGCCGTACGCACCGGGGCCCGGCTCGTGCACGCGTGCGGCTTCGACTCCATCCCCTACGACCTCGGCACGCTGTTCACCGTGCAGCGGCTGCCCTCGGACCTCCCGATCACGATCGAGTGCTTCGTTCGCGCGAAGGCAAGCTTCTCCAGCGGCACGTACCACTCAGCCGTACGCGCGCTCGGCCGGGCTCGTCAGGCGAGCGCCGCCGCGAAGCGTCGCCGTGGGGCCGAGGGCGGGCCCACGGATCGACGGGTCCGCTGCACGAGCGCGCGTCCGAAGAAGGTGCCCGGGCAGGACCGGTGGGCCGTGCCGCTACCCACCCTCGACCCGGTGATCGTGTGCCGGTCGGCGCGGGCGCTGCCGGCGTACGGTCCCGACTTCGGCTACGGCCACTACGCCGTCGTCGGCAGCCTGCCCATGCTCGCCGCTACCGGGATCGGGGCGGGTGCGGTGCTGGCGTTGGCGCGACTGACCGCCAGCCGACGCCTGCTGCTCGGGCTGAAGAAGGCCGGCGAGGGCCCGAGCGAGCAGGAGCGCGCCGGGGCGTGGTTCCAGGCCCGGTTCGTCGCGCGCGCGGGCGACGTCTGCCTGGTGACGGAGGTTTCCGGCGGCGATCCCGGCTACGACGAGACCGCCGTGATGCTCGGGCAGTCGGCACTGTGCCTGGTGCGCGACGACCTGCCGGTGACCGCTGGTCAGGTCACGTCCGCACACGCGATGGGGCAGCCGCTGATCGAGCGGCTGCAGGCCGCCGGGCTGACCTTTCGCGTCGTGGAGGGCTGAAGCGCCGGATCAGCCGACGAGCCCGTCGAGGACCAGGCTGACCGTGGACGCGTCGCCGTCGCGTTCGTAGGTGAGCTCGATCGTCTCTCCCGGCTGGTGCTCCCGGATGGCGACGATCAGGTCGACGCCGTCGTCGACGCTGGTCCCGTCGACGCTGGTGATCACATCGTCCTCCTCCAGGCCGGCGTTCTCGGCAGGGCTGTCGGGGTTCACCGCGCTGATGATGGCGCCGGTGTCCACGTTGGTCGCCACGCTGGCACCGATCACCGGGTACTGTGCCTCCCCGTCGACCAACAGCTGGTCGACGGTGCGCCGCACCTGGGCCATCGGGATCGCGAAGCCGACACCGATGTTGCCGGCCTCGCCGCCCAGCCCCGCTCCGACGGTCGCGATCGCGGAGTTGACCCCGATCACCTGCCCGGACAGGTTCACCAACGGACCTCCGGAGTTGCCGGGGTTGATCGCGGCATCGGTCTGGATGGCACTGATGAAGGACGCCTCGCCCACGCCGCCTGCGGTCACCGGGCGCGACAGGGCGCTCACGATGCCCGACGTCACCGTGCTGGTGAGGCCCAGAGGCGAACCGATCGCGACGACGGGCTCGCCCACGCGCAGCCGCTCGGAGTCACCGATGCTCGCCGGGGTGAGGCCACCCACGTCGACCTGGATCACCGCGAGGTCGTACGACGGGGAACGACCCACGATGCGAGCGTCGCGCTCCTCGCCACCCTCCAGCACCACCGTGATGGTGCCCCGCTCGGCAGCCACCTCGACGACATGGTTGTTGGTGACGACGTGCCCCTCGTCGTCCAGCACGAAGCCGGAGCCGGTTCCTGACCGCTGGCCGGAACTGACCTTGATCTGCACGACGCTGGGCAGCAGGCTGTCGGCCACGGCGATCACGCTCGTGTTGTCGATCTCCAGCGGCGGAGCGTCCACGGCGATCTGGTCCACGTCGTCCGACGCGGTCCGGCCGACCGGGTCGTCCAGGATGGCCACCGCTGCCGCGCCCACGCCACCACCGACGAGCCCTGCCACCAGGGCGACCGCGGTCAGCGGCCCGACCCCGACCCGGCGGCGTTCCCTGGCCCGGCTGCCGGTGTGGCCCACCGGTGGGTAGGCACCGGGCCGCGACGATGGGGCCGGCTGCGCCGGTGGGTACGTCGCGGGAGCCTGACCGAGGTAGGGAAGCCCCGGCTGCTGGGGCCCCGCGTCAGTGTCCAGCCGCCGCGTCACCTCGGCACCGTTCTGCCCAGCCGGCTCGTCGCCGGGCGGCCTGGTGACATCGTCGGTGCTCACGTACGGGCCCTCCTGGCGACTGTGGTCCCCGCCCAGCCTAGGTGGTCACGCCGTCAGCGGCCGAGTTGTCGATCCCGCATGGTCGGCGCGAGCGTGAACAGCGACGCGTTCGTCGCGTCCGGGGTCACCGACGAACCGGCCGGCCGGTCGGCGTCGACCGCAGCGGCGGGCCCCAGCCCGACCGAGCGCATGAACGCCGGCAGCGGGGAGGGGGTGGTTCGAGGCGTCGAGGCCACCACCGGTGCGCTCGGCGTCGTCGGAGCCGACCCGCCGGCGACCAGTCCGACCACGGTGAGCGAGGCGCAGAGGCTGCCTACGGTGACGGCTGCGTGCATCAGGACGCGGCGGTGCTGGTCCACCCGTTCGACGTGCTGCTCCACGCAGGTGCGATCGGCCAGCGCTGCGACCAGGGAAGCCGGCGGTGCAGCCATGGCCAGGCAGTTCATCCGCTGCTTGAGGTGACGTTGCCGGCGCACCTGCCCCGCGCACTGCTCGCAGTCGAGGAGATGGGCCCGGGCCAGCTCGCGCTCGGAGTCGTCGAGGGCAGCGTCGACGTACGCGGAGATGCGTGCGCCCAGGTGCGCTCCCGGGTACGGTCCGAGCGGCTGCATCAAGCGCTCGCCGGCGACGGGTCGAGGGGGCCGGCGAAGCGGGTGCGCCCAGCGCTCGGGGCCCGGTGGGCGAGCGCCTTGCGCAGCATCGTGCGCCCCCGGTGGATCCGGGACCGCACGGTGCCGAGCTTCACGCCGAGCACGTCGGCGATCTCTTCGTAGGTCAGTCCCTCGACGTCACAGAGGACCACGGCGGCGCGGAACTCCGCCGGCAGGGCCGCGAGTGCCGTCTCCACGTCGGAGTCGAACCGTCCGTCAGCGTAGGCAACGTCAGGAGACGGGGATCGGCTGGGCAGCCTCTCCTCGGCGCCGTCGATGAAGCCGTCGAATCGGAAGCGGGAGCGTCGACGCGCCTTGTCCAGGAACAGGTTCGTGGTGATCCGGTGGATCCAGCCCCCGAACGAGCCGGGAGTGAAGCTGTCCAGCGAGCGGAACACCCGGACGAACACCTCCTGCGTCAGGTCCTCGGCGTCGTGCGGGTTGCCGGTGAGGCGGTAGGCGAGACGGTACACGCGGGCTGAGTGCTGCTGCACGATCTCCTCCCAGGTGCCGACGTCGGCGCTCGAAGTCCGGTCATCCCCGCTGCCGGTCGCAGTGATCATGCTGCTCCGCGCTCCCCCTGGCCGTCGAGCCCGACCGTCGGCTCCGAGACGGTGTCCCGGAGCATCAGCGTGACGCTCCTTCCTGAGAAGACGCACAGACGGCTCTGACCGTTCCCCAAGATGGACGGCGCGCAACCGTACTCCCCATGGCATGTGCCCACCGCCCATGGGTTGCAACCCGTGGGCGGTGCGGTTTACCAGGGGACCCTGGTAAACCGGTGGCAGGTGGGGCAGGTGGGGCAGCTGGGTCGGGGCGAGCGGCACGAGATGGACGCTAGGCTGCGCACGCGCGCACTCGCTTGACCGAAGGAGCCGACCATCTCTGGTACATCAGCCGCTGGGATCTCGCCCGCCAGCTGGGCCTATGCAGAAGAGTTCATCGCCGAGGACGACGTCCTGGCGTCGGCCCGCAGCCGGGCCAGCGAGGTCGGGGTGTCCCCGATCGGCTCCGGGGGCGGCGCCGCTCTGCGCTTCCTCGCTGCCCTGATCGACGCCCGGTCGGTCGTCGAGGTCGGCACCGGCACCGGCGTCTCCGGCGTCTGGTTGCTGCGCGGAATGCGCCGCGACGGGGTGTTGACCTCCGTGGACCTCGAGGCCGAGCACCAACGTCTCGCCCGCCAGACGCTGACCGAGGCGGGTATCGACTCGCGCCGCTTCCGGCTGATCTCCGGTGCAGCGATGGACGTGCTCCCGCGCCTCACCGACGGACACTACGACCTGGTGTTCCTCGACGCGGACAAGTCCGAGTACGCCGACTACCTGTCCGAGGCTTCGCGGCTGCTGCGGCCGGGAGGGGTGGTGGCCATCGACAACGCGCTGTGGCACGACAAGGTCGCCGACGCCTCCCAGCGCGACGCGGACACCGTCGCGATCCGCGAGATGGGCAAGTCCATGCGCGACGACGAGCAGTGGCTGTCGCTGCTGCTGCCGGTCGGTGACGGCCTGCTGGTCGCAAAAAAGGTTGGCTGAGCGCCTACCCCAACGGACAGCATGAGGTCATGCCCAAGCTCGTCGTCCCGCACACCGGTGTGCACGCCTCGTTCGTCGACGCGATGACCGAGTTCGCGTCCGAGGGCCGCGGGAACATCCGCGACGACAGCATGATCGGGCACGACATCCGTACCGACGGCGGAAGCTGGGCCGCCCCGGAGGTGTTCGCGACGTACGTGCAGCGGGTGGTCGCCGATGCCGACCCGGCTTCCCCCAGACCGGACGGGTTCGTGCCGTCGACCACGCTGTGGTGGGTCGAGGACGACACGTACCTCGCGCGGATCGCGGTCCGTCACTCACTCACCCCCTGGCTGCTCGAGCAGGGCGGTCACGTCGGGTACGACGTGCGGCCCAGCGCCCGGCGCCGCGGTCACGCCACCGCGATGCTGCGGGCGAGCTTGCCGGTGGCGGCGGGCCTGGGCATCGAGCGGCTGCTGATCACCTGCGACCACGACAACGTCGGCTCCCGCAAGGTGATCGAGGCCTGCGGCGGGGCCCTGGAGGACCGCCGGGCCGATAAGCTGCGCTACTGGGTGGTACCCGCCGGCTGAGTGCACGCGCGGTCCCGGACGCAGCAACGTCCCGGGAGAGGATGGACTCCCGGGACGCCGTGGGACGCTTCGTCAGCCGACGACGGCCTGGAGCGCGTCACCGAGGTTGGTCGCCTCCTCGGCGTTGAGCTCGACCACCAGCCGACCTCCGCCCTCGAGGGGGACCCGCATCACGATGCCGCGCCCCTCCTTGGTGACCTCCATCGGACCGTCGCCCGTCCGTGGCTTCATGGCCGCCATCCGCGCATCCCTTCCTCGTTCGATCGCCACGCCCCGTCCCGGCACGTGCGAGAAGGACTGCGGCGTCACTGTTACGCCATTATCGCCCATGCCGGGGACGGCAGGGTCGCGCCCACCGGAACCGGTGCCCGCCACCGCGTTCCGCTGCGGGAGACTCGGGAACCTGCTATGTCCTCGAACGGAGTCCAGCCATGACCCAGGCCAGCGGTTCGCCGGTGTCCTACGACGTCTCATCCGGGGTCGCGACGATCACGCTCACCCGCCCGGAGTCCATGAACAGCATGACCAGGGCGGCCAAGGTCGCGCTACGCGACGCGGTGCAGGCGGCCGCCGCCGACAGCATGGTCCGCGCGGTCGTGGTGACCGGCAGTGGCGGCGTCTTCTGCGTCGGTCAGGACCTGCGCGAGCATGTGGAAGACCTGGCACGCGGCCAGGCAGAGCTGTGGTCGACGATCCCCGAGCACTTCGCGCCGATCGCCACCGCACTGGCCACGATGCCCAAGCCGGTGGTCGCCGCGGTCAACGGCGTGGCTGCAGGCGCCGGCGCGTCGATCGCCTTCGCCTGCGACTTCCGCCTGGTCGCGGAGTCCGCAGGGTTCAACACCGCATTCGCCGGGATCGCCCTGTCCTGCGACACCGGGGCCGCCTACACGCTGCCCCGCTTGGTCGGCCAGGCGCGCGCCGTCGAGCTGTTGATGATGCCCCGGACGGTCAAGGCTCCCGAGGCCCTGCAGATGGGGCTGGCCACGCAGGTGACGCCGGACGCCGCGCTGCCCGACGCGGTCGCAGCGTTCGCGGCCCGGCTCGCGTCCGGTCCGACGCTGGCGTACGCCGCGATCAAGCGCTCGGTCGCCTTCGCCGCCACCCACGACCTGGCCGAGACGATGGTGTACGAGGCGCAGAAGATGGCGCTGACCGGCGCGACGCAGGACCACGCGGACGCGGTCGCTGCCTTCCTCGCCAAGCAGCGGCCGGTCTTCAACGGCCGGTGAGGCCCACGCGCCGCTCGCCGGCAGGGCGCGACGTCGCTGGCTCAGCGGCCCCGGGCGTGGCAGTCGGCCAGGTGGTCGTCGACCATGCCGGTCGCCTGCATCAGTGCGTACGCGGTGGTCGGGCCGACGAAGCGAAACCCTCGTCGCTTGAGCTCCCGGGCCATGGCGCTGGACTCCACGGTGATCGTCGCCACGTCGCTCGACGCCACGGGAGCCGCGGCGCGCATGGTCGGCGCGAACGACCAGAGCAGGTCGCCGAGGTCGACGTCGAGCCGGCGCACGGCGCGAGCGTTGCTGATCGTGGCCTCGATCTTGGCGCCGTTGCGCACGATGCCATGGTCGCTGCGCAGGCGTGCGATGTCGTCGTCGTCGAAGGCCGCGACGGCATCCACGTCGAAACCGGCGAAGGCGTCTCGAAAGGCCGGCCGCTTGCGCAGGATGGTGATCCAGGACAAACCGGACTGGAAGGCCTCCAGACTGATCCGCTCGAACAGCGCCTGCGTGGCGCGTACCTCTCGTCCCCACTCGGTGTCGTGGTAGCTGCGGTAGACCGCGGGCGCGTCCCCCCATGGGCAGCGCAGCAGGCCGCCGTCGCCGAGGACCGCGGCGCTCATTGCTCGATGTGCCTCTTGAGGCGGCGCATGGCGATGCCGAAGACGATGCGCAGCGGCAACCGGGCCAGCGTCCACAGCACGGGCGCCAGGGGCCCGCCGGGCACCGCGACCTGTTCCCACCAGGTGAACCGCGTCCCCGAGCGCTGAGGCACGCAGCGGAACTCGCCGCGGCCGCGTACGACGCGCCCGGTGTGCGCGACCTCGCAGAGGTGCGGGGGCTCCATCCGCCGGACGGTGATCGTGTCGTCGAACCCCAGCGGCCCGAGTCCCGTCCGGGCGGTGAACTGCTCGCCCACCTCGTTGGCCCGGCCACCCGTACGCCAGATCCTCGTCATGGGCATCCACTCCCCCTGGCCCTCCCAGTGGGTCACGACATCCCAGACCTGCTGCGGCGGCGCGTCGATCCAGATCGAGACGCTGTGCTCAGCGCGCATGGTCGTTTCCCGGGGTCGGGCCGCCCTCGCCGCTGCGCGGCGCGGTGACATCGTCCGGATCGTGGCGACGCGGTCCGTGCTCGCGCTCGGCCATCTCGACCTGCAGGCGGTCCATCAACGCGTCCACCTCCGACATCCGGTAGCCACGTAGCGCGAGGGTGAAGCGCGTGGCGGCCAGGTCGTCAGCCCGCAGGTGCCGTCCCTGGGGCAGGCGCACCTCGCGACGGTCGTCGTGCGCAGGCGCCAGCTGGGTCCCACCGGCCACCGCGAGCACGACGACGACCCCGAACAGCAGGATCACTGCGGTGACCACGATCCAGATCATGGCCCGATGGTGCCACGCGGCACCGACCGCCGCCCGTCCGCGCTTTCTCGGCCGCCCGTCCGCGCTTTCTCGGCCGCTCGTCCGCGCGTTCTGGGTGGCCCGCTGTGGGCGGCGGAGCGGAACCGCCGGCGGCCTGGTGAGATGTCCGAGGGACCCTCGATGATCGGAGACGACGTGGCGCTACGGCTCGGCACCAGGACGTTCGGTCCCGGTGAGTACGCGGTCATGGCCATCGTCAACCGCACCCCGGACTCCTTCTACGACGACGGCGCCACCTTCGCCCTGGACGCCGCGCTGGAGCGCGTCGCCACCGTGGTCGGCGAGGGCGCCGACATCGTCGACATCGGCGGAGTGCCAGCCGGGTACGGGACACACGTCAGCGCGTCGGAGGAACTGCGGCGTACGGCCGAGCTGGTCACGCAGGTACGCGAGGCGTTCCCCGACCTCGTCGTCAGCGTGGACACCTGGCGGGCTGAGGTTGCCGAGGAGCTGTGCCGGCGCGGCGCCGACCTGCTCAACGACGCCTGGGCGGGCGCCGACCCCGAGGTCGCCGTCGTGGCGGCGCGCCACGGAACCGGGCTCGTCTGCAGCCACACCGGCGGTCTGCGTCCACGAACCGATCCGCACCGCGCGGCGTACGACGACGTGGTGGCCGACGTCGTCGCGGCGACCACCGACCTGGCGCAGAGGGCCGTGGCGTGCGGCGTCCGGACCGACGGGATCCTCATCGACCCCACGCACGACTTCGGCAAGAACACCTATCACTCGCTCGAGCTCACCCGGCGGCTCGGCGAGCTGGTCGCCACGGGCTGGCCGGTCCTGGTGGCGCTGTCCAACAAGGACTTCGTCGGCGAGACGCTCGACCTTCCGGCGCAGGAGCGGCTGAGTGGCACCCTGGCGGCGGTCACGGTGTCGGCCTGGCAGGGCGCACGCGTCTACCGGGCGCACCAGGTCCGCGAGACCCGCCAGGCGCTCGACATGGTCGCCTCGATCCAGGATCTGCGTCCACCGGCCGTCGCCCGTCGCGGCCTGGCCTGACCCTCACCGACGGGCGCCGACCAGCTCGACGGCCTCGTCGACGTCGTCGGTGATCCGGAGCAGGTCGATGTCGCGCGCCGAGACGTTGCCGGCGGCCTGCACCGGTCCGCGCAGCCAGTCGATCAGCCCCGCCCAGAACTGCGAGCCAAGCAGCACGATCGGGAACGACGTCACCTTCTGCGTCTGCACCAGCGTCACCGCCTCGAACAGCTCGTCCAGCGTGCCCATGCCACCTGGCATCACGATGAAGCCCTGGGCGTACTTGACGAACATCGTCTTGCGGGCGAAGAAGTAGCGGAAGTTGATGCCGAGGTCGACCCACTCGTTCAGCCCCTGCTCGAAGGGCAGCTCGATCCCGAGCCCGACCGACGTGCCGCCGGCCTCGCAGCAGCCCTTGTTGGCCGCCTCCATCGCGCCCGGGCCGCCCCCCGTGATGACCGCGAGACCCTCCTCCGCGAGGCGCCTTCCGACCTGCTCGGCGAGCGCGTACAGCGGGTCCTGCGGCGTGGTGCGAGCGCTGCCGAACACGCTGACCGCGGGTCCGAGCTCGGCCAGGGCACCGAAGCCCTCCACGAACTCCGCCTGGATGCGCAGCACCCGCCACGGGTCGGTGTGCACCCAGTCGCTGGGCCCGCGGGAGTCGAGCAGCCGTTGGTCGGTGGTCGACCCACCCGCCTGCTCACCGCGCAGCAGGACCGGACCCTTGTGCCGCTCCTCGCCGGATCGTGCGTGGTCGGGTCCGGCCTCGTTGCTCACCATGGCGCCCAGGCTAGACGCCGGCCCCCCCGGCTCAACCCGCAAGCCAGGCCCGCAGCACGTCCTCGCAGCGGCGCAGGTCGGCGACGGGCACACTCTCCTCCTGCGTGTGGGCCAGCAGCGGGTCACCGGGACCGAAGTTGACGGCCGGCACCCCGAGCGCCGTGAACTGCGACACGTCGGTCCAGCCGAACTTCGGTGCCGGCTGCCCGCCGACCGCCGCCACGAAGGCCGCGGCAGCCGGACGAGACAGCCCGGGCATGGCACCCGGCGCGGAGTCCATCAGCTCGACCTCGAAGCCCTCGAGCACGTCCCGGACGTGGGCGTACGCTTGCTCCTCGCTGCGGTCGGGGGCGAAGCGGTAGTTCACGCTGACCCGGCACTCGTCGGGCACGACGTTGCCGGCGACGCCGCCGGTGATGGCGACGGCGCTCAGACCCTCGCGGTACGTCAGGCCGTCGATGACCGGCTGCCGGGCCTGGTAGCCGACGAGCCGCCCGAGCACCGGAGCGGCGGCGTGGATCGCGTTGTCCCCCCGCCACGACCTGGCGGTGTGTGCGCGTCGACCTCGCAGCACCACGTCCACCCGCAGGGTGCCCTGGCAGCCCGCCTCGACCACGGCGTTGCTCGGCTCCATCAGGATGGCGAAGTCGGCCGCGATCAGCTCCGGTCGGGTAGCGGCGAGCCGGCCGAGCCCGTTGAACTCGGCCTCGATCTCCTCGGCCTCGTAGAAGACGTACGTCACGTCGCGGTTCGGCTCGGGCAGCGTCTGCGCGAGCCGCAGCCCCACCGCCACTCCCCCCTTCATGTCGCAGCTGCCCAAGCCGTGCAGGGTGTCCGCGGTGAGGCGCGACGGCAGGTTGCGGTTCACCGGCACGGTGTCCAGGTGTCCGGCGACGACGACGCGCTCGGCGCGCCCGAGATCGGTGCGGGCCACGACCGTGTGCCCGTCCCGCTCGACGTGCAGATGCGGGAGCTGCCGCAGCGCCGCCTCCACCACGTCGGCGATCCTGGCCTCGTTCTTGCTCACCGACTCGATGTCCACGAGGGCGGCGGTCAGCGTGACGATGTCGTCGGTCAGGTCGAGCGTGGCTGCGGGAGGAGTCATGCCGCGCATTGTGTCGTGCCGGCTGGCTCCGGTCCTCGCTCGGTGCCCGCGGCCGACATCTGTGGTTCGAGTGTGCGCCTATCGACGGTTTCCGCGGTCGAGAGTGGTGGATAGGCGCACAGTGGCGTCGCGACGACCGTTCAATCGGTGAACGCGCAGAATTCGTTGCCGTCCGGATCGGCCAGCACCGTCCAGCCGATCTCGTCGTTCCGAGTCCGCAGCGCCGTCGCACCTGCGGCGATCAGGGCGTCGACGTCGTCGGTCAACACGTCGAGATGGATTCGGTTCTTGACCGTCTTGGGCTCCGGCACCGGAATGAAGTCGAGCGAGTCGAACGGCGCGCCCGGAATCTCGTGGACGTAAGAGAAGCCACGCTCGTCGTCGACCACGGACGCGCCCAGGAGCTCGCCCCACCAGGTCGCGATCGACGCCGACGCCTGCGCCGAGTCGCCGGTGTCGAACACGATCTCGTACAGCCGCTGGGGCACCGGCGCCTCGCGCACGAAGACGCAGAACTCCCCGCCCTCGGGGTCCGCGAGAACGGTCCAGCCGAACGAGTCGTCGAGCACGCTGGCGCCAAGATCCACCGCGCGCTGCACGGACTCCGCGTTCACGTCGAGGTGCACGCGGTGCTTGACGGTCTTCGGCTCGGACACCCGGTTGACCCAGACGGTGTGCTGCGGGCTGGCCCCGCGCAGCACCACGTCGCCGGAGTCCTGGGCCGACAGTTCCAGATCGAGCATGCCGGCCCAGAACCGCCCGAGCAGCAGAGCGTCGGTGGCGTCCAGGCAGAGGTCCTTGAAGCGAGCCATCGGCATGCGTCCACGCTAGCCCCCACTGATCAGGCGCCGCCCGACACGCAGCGGCACCGACGGGGAAGATGACGGCATCAGCGAATGAGCGAGGGGGTCCCCTGTGCCAATAGGTTCGGCACTGGGGACCCCCTCGCCAGTCAAGGCGGCCGATTCGGCTCAAGGGATACTCGAGGCAACCTCCGCGAAGTGGCAGGCGACCGGGTGCCCCTGGCCGCGGTCCACGAGCTCAGGCTCGTCGGTCGCGCAGATGTCCTGCGCCTTCCAGCACCGGGTCCGGAACCGGCAGCCGGACGGCGGGTTGAGTGGGCTGGGCACGTCGCCGGCCAGGATGATCCGCTCCCGGATCCGCTCGGTGTGCGGGTCGGCTGTGGGTGCCGCCGACATGAGCGCCTGCGTGTACGGGTGGGCAGGACTGCCGTACATGTCCTCGCGGGCACCGATCTCCACGATCTTGCCGAGGTACATCACCGCGACCCGGTCGCTGATGTGCTGCACCACCGCCAGGTCGTGGGCGATGAAGATGTACGCCAGCCCGAGTTCCGACTGCAGGTCCTCGAGCAGGTTGACGATGCCGGCCTGGACGGAGACATCCAGCGCTGAGACCGGCTCGTCGAGGACGAGAAGCCTCGGCTCCAGGGCCAGCGCCCGTGCGATCCCGACCCGTTGGCGCTGTCCACCGGAGAACTCGTGTGGGTACCGGTTGCCGTGCTCCGGGCTCAGGCCGACGCGTTCGAGCAGCCGGGCGACCTGCGACTTTCCGTTTTTGCCGTAGACGCCGTGAACGATCAGCGGCTCGGCGACGATGTCGTTGACCGGCAGCTTGGGGTTCAGCGACGCGAACGGGTCCTGGAAGACGATCTGCATCTCCTGGCGCACCGGGCGCAGCTCGCGATTGCTCAGCCGGGTCAGGTCCTGGCCCTCGAAGTTCACCGCACCGGACGTCGGCCGGTGCAACTGCAAGATCGCGCGCCCTGTGGTCGACTTGCCGCACCCGGACTCACCGACGACGCCGAGGGTCTCGCCGGTGTCCACGGTGAACGAAACGTCGCTGACCGCCTGCACGGTGCCGACCTGGCGGCGGAAGACGCCGCTGCCACGGACGGGGAAGTGCATGACGAGGTTCTGCACGTCGAGCAGCGGCCCGGCGTAGGTCCGGTCGGGTTGCGACGCCGCAGCGGTGTCGGTGCTCATCGGGAACGCTCGCTCTCGGAGCGGAAGAAGGTCGACGGGTCGTCCACCGCGGCCAGCTGCTCCCAGTGGTGGCACGCGGCGAGGTGCCGGGGGTCGTCGGTGCCGGTGAGGGCCGGCTCCTCGCGGTGACAGAGTTCCGTCGCGAGCGGACAACGCGGTGAGAACGAGCAGCCGCTCGGCAGGTCGATCAACGACGGCGGGCTGCCCACGATCGGCCGCAACCGGCCGCCGGCGAGCTCCTCGTGCCTGGGGATCGACCCGAGCAGGCCGGCCGTGTACGGCATCCGGGCTCGGTAGAACGCGTCGTCGGTGGTGCCGACCTCCACCGCCTTGCCGGCGTACATGACCAGCACCCGGTGCGCCATCCCGGCCACCACCCCGAGATCGTGGGTGATCAGCACGATCGCGGCGCCGACCTGGTCCTTGACGTCGATCAGCTTCTCCAGGATCTGTGCCTGGACGGTGACGTCGAGCGCGGTGGTGGGTTCGTCGGCGATGATCACGTCCGGGCCGTTGATGATGGCCATCGCGATGATCGCCCGCTGCCGCATCCCCCCGGAGAACTCGTGCGGGTAGTTCCTCAGTCGCGCCTTCGGCTGCGGGATGCCGACCAGCGCCAGGGTCTCCTCGGCCCTGGCCATCGCGTGCTTGCGCGGCATCAGCTCGTGCGAGAGCACGGCCTCGGCCAGCTGGGCGCCGATCGTGTGCACCGGGTTCAGCGCGGTCATCGGGTCCTGGAAGATCATCGCGATCTTGCGCCCACGCAGGGACCGGCGTGTCTGCGCGGACATGCCCAGCACGTCCTTGCCCCGGAAGCTGATCGACCCAGAGATCCGGGCGTTGCGAGGCAGCAGCCCCATGACCGCCATCGACGAGACGGACTTGCCGGAGCCGGACTCACCCACGATCCCCAGCACCTCACCGGAGTGCAGGGTGTACGACACCCCGCGGACCGCGCGGACCAACCCGTCGTCGGTGGGGAAGTCGACGGCGAGGTCCTGTACCCGCAGCAGCTCGTCCGCACCGACCTGGGCGCTCTGGCCGGCGCCGAAGGCGGCCCTGTGCGCCCGCTCGGGGGGGACGTCCGCGCCGGTGACGTCGGTGGGTACGTCGAGCCGACCGGGACCGGCGGCGCCCATCGAGCGCTGGTCGTTCGACGCCGGGTCGTACGTCGGTGTCGACATCAGTTGCGCACCTTGTTCTGTCGGGGATCGAAGGCGTCTCGCAGGCCGTCGCCGATGAAGTTCACCGTCAGGGCGATCACCAGGATGAACAGTCCGGGCCACCAGAACAGCCACGGCCGGGTCCCGAACGAGCTCTGGTAGTCGCTGACCAGCCGGCCCAGCGAGGTGTCCGGATCCTGCACCCCGAAGCCCAGGAAGGACAGGGCTGTCTCCAGCAGCACCACGCCCGCCACGGCAAGCGTTGCGCTGACGATGATGACGCCGACCGTGTTGGGCAGGATGTGCTTGCGGATGATTCGTGCACCCGGCGTGCCGACCGCACGTGCGGCCTCGACGAACTCCTTCTCGCGCAGCGACAGGAACTCCCCGCGCACGATCCGGGCCAGCCCGGTCCAGGTGAACAACGCGATGACCAGGGCCAGCACCAATGGCCCCTGGTTCCCGGCCGCACGCCCGAGCACCGCCACCAGCGCCAGCAGCGGGAGGATGATGATGACGTCGGTGAAGCGCATCAGGATGGTCTCGGTCCAGCCGCGGAAGAAGCCGGCGACGGCGCCGATGACCACCCCGATGAACGTGCCGAGCAGCCCGGCGACAAAGGCGATCATCAACGAGATCTGGGTGCCGCGCATGGTCAGCGCGAAGTAGTCGATGCCCTGGTTCTCCTGGCCGAACGGATACTCCCCCAGCCGGATGCCGTCACCACCGAGCCACGCAGGCACCACCGAGAGCGTCGGCCGGCCACCGTCCTCGACCAGACCGATGTCGGTGTAGGACTTGTCCCACCACCCGGGGATCGGGCCCGCCCCGATCGAGGTCACGGCCAGCAACAGCACCATGATCAGCAGGACCATGGACGACATCGCCGCCCGGTGCCGAAAGAAGCGGCGCCGCACCAGCTGTGCCTGGGTACGGGCGACCACGGTCATCCCCTGCGCGGCTGCACTGGGGACCGGTGGTGTGGTGGACATCGGGTCTCCTGTCATGACACACGGATCCGCGGGTCGAGGTAGGCGTAGGCGATGTCCGCGAGCATGTTGAAGACGACAGCCGCAGCCCCGGTCACGACGAAGAACGACATGGCCGGGTTCGGGTCCACCTCCCGCAGGGCCGTGGTGAACAACAGGCCCATGCCCTGCCAGGCGAACACTGTCTCGGTGACGACGGCGCCTCCGATCAACCCGGCGATATCGAAGGCGATGAGGGTGGTGATGGGGATCAGACCGTTGCGAAACGCGTGCCGGATGACCACAGCACGCTCGTTCAGGCCCTTCGAACGAGCGGTGCGCACGTAGTCCTGGTTCATCACCTCGAGCATGCTGGCCCTGGTGTAGCGGCTGTAGGTCGCCACCGACACCAGGATCAACGCCAGTGTCGGCAGGGCCAGGTGGGTCGCGGTGTCCAGCAGGTTCCCCCAGAACCCACCGTCGTAGTTGGGTGTGCTGGCGCCGAAGGTGGGCACGATCCGGTCGTTGACAGCGACGGCATAGTTGTCCCAGGCCTCCAGCGTCCGGTCGGCGACGATGGCCAGCCCGGTGAAGACGCCGGTCCACACCGCGGCCTGGATGGCCTCGCGGCGCTGCAGACCACCGATCGCGTAGCCCACCGCGACGCCGGTCGCAATGGTCGCCAGCAGCAGCAGCAGCAAGATGAGCCAGCTCGGGTCGAACAGCAAGCCGTCCAGGGCGAGGTTGGCAATCAGAGCGATGGGGGTCATCGCCAGGGCGGCGTACAGCACGTTGCGGTAGCCGAAGCCGGACAACAAGCCCGTCAGCGCGACTGCGCTGCCCAGCGACATCAGGATGATCCCGACGATGCCGATGCCGGGGCTTTCGAACCAGCCGATGACCGAGAGCAGCAGCAGGAGTCCAGAACCCACCACGAACCCGATCCCGAAGGACATCAGGGTCCGTTGTCGAGAACCACCGATGATCCCGCCCCAGACCAGCCCCGACACGAGCCCCACCAGGACCGCGGTGCGCAGGGTCACCACCGGGTCGCCCAGCCAGTCGTTCAGGTCGATCGCGACGTACTGCTTCAGGAGCACCGCGAACCAGAACAGGGGAAGCGAGACGAAGACGAACGAGGCGAAGGTGGCCGAGTAGTCGAGTCGGGTGTACTGCCGCAGCGCGGTGACGATGCCGACCAGGATGCCGACGAAAGCGGCGGCGAAAGTCGCGACGAAGATGAGTTTCAGGGTGGTGCCGATCGCGCCGGAGAGCAGGAACGTGACGTCCTGGCCGCGGATGGACTGCCCGAGATCGCACTCGCCCACGAACGGCACCAGGCACTGCGATGCGCCCCCCAGCCACAGGAAGTAGCGCAGCACCACCGGGGTGTCCAGGTTGAGCAGCTCGGTGCGGGCCGCAACGCGGTTCTCGCGGTCCGGCCCGGTGTCCTGGCGCAGGTCCGCCAAGGGGTCGCCCGACAGCGCGATCAGCACGTACGCGAGGAACGTCCCCACCAGGAGCAGGACGGCGGAGATCATCAGCCTACGGATGATGAAGGCAAGCACGGGGGTCGGTGCTCCTTTGGTGACCCTGGGATCGCCGAGACAGGCTCGACGACGACTCGGACATTGGCCATGAGGGCCGGTCGTGACGACCGGCCCTCATGTGCTGGTCAGGGCCGACTGCTGGTGATCAGCCGGTCCGGGCCCACTCGTCCATGTTGAAGGTCACCCCGGTCTGCGAGGCGTTGCTGACGACACCCTCGATCTGGGTCGACACCGCGGTGACGTTGTTGTTGACGAACAGCGGGATGCTGAACACGTCCTCCCACAACAGCGTCTCGATCTGCGCCCGCAGATCCGTGGATGCCTCCTTGTCGACCTGGGTGAGCACCTCGTCCCACAGCTCATCGACCTGGGGGTTGGTGTACTCGTAGAAGTTCTGCCCTGCACCGGTCTGGTAGAGCGCGGCTCCCGAACCGATCACACCGGAGCCGGCCCAGGCGAAGAGGACGGCGTCGTAGTCACCTGGCGCCCCGGCGAGCTTGCTTCCCCAGTCGACGTCCGGCATCGGCTGGATGTCGAACCCAGCCTTGTCACACTCGGACTTGATCAGGGCGGCGATGTCGGAGCGCACCGGGTTGTCCGAGGCGAACATGAACCGGACTGGGATCGGCGTCTCGACGCCGGCGTCGGCGATCAGCTGTGCGGCACCCTCGACGTCGGTCTCGCCGTACATGTCCTCGGGGAACGCCTCGGTGCGGACCTCCTCGTAGGACTCGTCGATGGGGAAGAACTCGCGCAGGTCGAGCACGACGGACTCCGGGTTCACGGGCACGTTGAGGTTCTGGACGATCAGGTCGCGCGGGATGCACTTGGCGAACGCCTGGCGCACCTCAAGCTGCTCGAACACCCGGCCCTCGCCCTGCTGCATGTCGACGTGCGACCAGGTCAGGTTCTCGCCGATGATGGTGTCCACCTGGCCCTCGAGCTGTTCGAGGGACTCGATGGTGTCGATGGTCGGGTTGCCCGGGTTGACGACGTCGACCTCACCGTTCTGCAGCGCTTGGAGCTGCTGGGCGTCGTCGAGCAGTCGTAGCACGATCGTCTCGGTCCTCGCCGGCGTGCCCCAGAAGTCCGGGTTCGCCTTCAGGGTCACCGACTGGCCACCGTCCCAGTTGTCCAGCAGGTACGGCCCCGACGACGGGATGAGCGCATCGTCGAGCAGCTCGCCGGGGTTCATGTCCCATCCGGTGTTCCAGAACTTCGCCACCGGGGTCAGCGCCTCGATGTCGTCCTCCTGGATCGCGGTGACGAGCTCCTCCGGGGTCAGCCCACCCTCCTTGGCAGCCACGTGGGCGGGGATGCTGCCACCTGAGAAGGTGAGCTCCCAGTCGACGTAGGGCTGCGCGTACTCCGCGGTGAAGGCCTTGTCACCCGGCTCGCAGTTGGGCTTGATGACGTCCTCCATCCCGGTGGTCGACGCGGGGTTGAAGATGTTCTTGTCCTTGGCGTCGACCAGCTTGCCGGAGCTGGAGGCCCACTCCAGCAGGATGTCGTCGCAGTCGATCGGCTCCCCGTCGGACCACTCGACGCCGTCGTTGATCTCGTACTCCACGGTCAACGGCGCGTCGCTGGTCTTCTCGTAGGTACCGAAGTCCTCGTTGCGATCGATCGTGGCGTCTGCGGCGTAGCTCCAGAAGCTCGCGCGGGTGCCGTTCTCCACGTACGTGTTCCAGGTGGCGTTCTGAGTGGCGGTGTTGGAGTTGTAGGCCGTCATCTCCGCGCTCACGGCGACCGAGATGGTGCCTGGCGCAGTGCCGCCCTCGCCGCCTTCGTCGCCTGCGTCGCCTTCGTCGCCGGCAGGGTCGTCGGCGACGTTCTCGCCGGGCTCCGGCGCACTTTCGCCGCCCTGCTCCTGGCTGCACGCGCTGAGCGCGAGTGCCCCCGCCGTGAGCAGCGACACGAACGCTGCACCTCTGCGTCTGGTGATCAAGATGACTCCTCGAGATTTCATGGCCAGTCCGAAATTTGGTCAAGCCGAACATTGCGGTGCGAAGATGACAAGGTGTCGGCACCCGCCGTTACCGACTCGCAACCCGAGGCGATGCCCGGCGGCCGCACGCCGACGGCGGTTGGATGGCACCGATAACCTCGATCCCATGACCGTCTCCGAGCAGGCCGAGCCCCCCCGCGGTGCCTGGGCGTACGGCCTGGCCACCGTGTCCGAGGCGGGAACCGTACTCGACACGTGGTACCCCGAGCCGGCGCTGGGAGATCCCGACGGCTCGCCCGAACCCGTTGCTCTGACCGCGCTCGCCGGTGAGGACCCGGTACGCGACGTGCGCACGGTTGTCGTGCACACGATCATCGACGACCTGTCCGAGGCGCCGTCCGACGCGTACGACGCGTACCTGCGGCTGCACCTGCTGTCACACCGGCTGGTCCCCCCGCACGGACTGAACCTGGACGGCGTCTTCGGCCGGCTGAGCAACGTCGTGTGGACCTCGCTCGGCCCGTGCGCCGTGGCCGACTTCGAGCTGACCCGGGCCCGTGCCCGTGCCGCCGGGCTTCACGTGCAGGTCACCAGCGTCGACAAGTTCCCCCGCATGACCGACTACGTGATCCCGACCGGAGTCCGCATCGGCGACGCCGACCGGGTACGCCTCGGCGCCCACCTCGCCGAGGGCACGACGGTCATGCACGAGGGGTTCGTCAACTTCAACGCCGGCACGCTCGGCTCCTCGATGGTCGAGGGACGCGTCTCCGCCGGCGTCGTCGTCGGTGACGGCTCCGACGTCGGCGGTGGTGCCTCGATCATGGGCACCCTGTCCGGCGGCGGCTCGCAGACCATCTCGATCGGGCGGCGCTGCCTGCTCGGCGCCAACGCCGGCATCGGCATCTCCCTCGGCGACGACTGCGTCGTTGAGGCCGGCTGCTACGTCACGGCCGGTACGAAGGTCACGCTGTCCGACGGGTCGGTGCTCAAGGCGAGCGAGCTGTCCGGCCGCGACGGAGTGCAGTTCTGGCGCAACTCGGTGACCGGTGCCATCGAGGCACGGGAGCGTTCGGGCGGTGTGGCCCTCAACGAAGCGCTGCACAGCAACACCTGATGGCCTCTTCCCCGGGGCACAGGACGCGTGTCGGCCTCGCCGCCGCCACCGCCGTGGTCGTGCTGAGCGCAGGAGGTTACGTGGCGCTTCGACACGGGCCGGACATCCTCGGCTCCGAGGACGCCTGCGAGGTCCAGGTCGACGGCGAGACCACCACGCTGGAGCCGGACCAGGCATCGAACGCCGCGCTGATCTCCGCCATCGCCGTACGCCGGGGCCTGCCAAAGGATGCGGCGACGGTCGCGTTGGCCACCGCCTTCCAGGAGAGCAAGATCCGCAACCTCGACTACGGGGACCGCGACTCGCTCGGCATCTTCCAGCAGCGCCCGAGCCAAGGGTGGGGCACCGAGCGGCAGGTGTCCGACCCGTACTACTCGACCGGGGCGTTCTACGACGCGCTCGGCGACGTCGACGGATACCTCGACCTGCCGGTGCACGTCGCCGCCCAGGAGGTGCAGCGCTCCGCCGATGGCGGCGCGTACGAGCAGCACGAGGAGCGGGCGCACATCATCGCCACGGCGCTGACCGGGCGGGCCGAGGCGGCCCTGACCTGCGAGGTCACCGACCCCACCGACAGCGGACAGGACATCGGCGAGGACGGCCTGACCCGGAACGCCCGCGCCGTGCGAGCCGACGTGCGTCGGGCCTTCGGGGAGCTCCCGGACGGCGGTTTCGCACCCGGCGGCGTCAGCACCGGCCACGCCGAGGGCTCGGCGCACTACGACGGGCGTGCCGTCGACTTCTTCTTCCGCCCGATTCGACCCGCGCAGACCCGGGACGGCTGGGCGCTCGCGCAGTACCTTGTCGCACGAGCAGCGGCGCTGGAGATCCGTACCGTCATCTTCGACGAGCGGATCTGGACCGCGCGTCGCTCCGCCGAGGGGTGGCGCGCCTACGAGGTCTCCAGCAGTTCCGGCGACCAGGACATCCTGCTGCACCGCGACCACGTGCACGTCGACGTCGCCTAGCGATCCTTGGTCGCTAGCCCACGAACGCGAGTGCCTCGCGGATGAGGGCCGACCACACCTCGACGCCGCCGCCGGCGACGCACAGCCCGGTCCTGCGGGAGCCCGCCGGGCGTCGTAGCGTCGTGACCATGTCCGCAGACGAACCCGCTCCCGTCCACGTACGACCGACCGGCACCGACGACGCCACCGTGGAGGCACTCGGCAAGCTCTCCGAGGCACTCGAGGTGGTCGAGCAGGCCCGTGGACTGTTGTACGGGTTCCACCGCATGAGCGGCATGGCGGACCTGGCCGCCGGCGAAGCGGTCGACCAGCTTCGCGAGGCGGGCCACAGCGACCTGGCCGCACGGCTGCGGCAGGAGCTGATCGGTCGCAACGTGCTCGAGGGTCGCTGGACGTTCCAGGTCGTCGAGGAGTACGACGACGGCTACTACGCCGACTTCAAACGGCTCGAGCGTGAGGCGCGCGTCGCCCTTGCCGACGGCAAGCGGCACCTGTTCGAGGCCGAGATGAAGGAGCACCGGCGCACCCACGGCCGTCCCGGCCACGAGGCGACGCCGGGCTGAGCTTCGACGGGGTCGACCCGGCTGGTCAGCGCAGCCTGGCCGTGCCGGTCACCGCCGGTCCACGCGCGGTGCTGGTGCGGAACACCGCGCCGTCGGCGCTGCGCCACACGTCGGTGCGCAGGGTGTCCCCGGGCAGCACGGTCGCGGTGAACCGTGCCGACATCGCGGCCAGCTGTTCGGGGCGTCCGGGGCACAGGACCGAGACGAGCGCACGGCCGGCGAAGCCGTAGGTGCACAGCCCGTGCAGGACCGGCCGTGGCTGGCCGGACGCCCGAGCCGCCGAGTCGTCGAGGTGCAACGGGTTGTCGTCGCCGCAACGCGCGTACCGCTCCGCCTGGTCGGCACGGGTGTGGTGCACCACCGTCTGGTCCGCCGGGCGCTCGGGCAGCTCGACCGGCCCGGACGCCCCGACGATCCCGCAGTGCTCGCCCCGCACGAACAGGCCCATCCGGGTGCTGGCCACGAGCGTGCCGTCGTCACCGTCGACGGCCTCGGCGCTGATCGCGACGATCACCCCGCTGGGCAGGTCGCGCAGGTCGCTCACCCGGGTACGGATGCTCAGCCGGCCGCGCAGCGGCACCGGGGCGTACGTCGTGTGTGACTGCTCGGCATGCAGCACCCGCGCGAACGCCCACGGACCGAGGCCCGCGGGGAACTCGACGCCGAACTGGGCCAGCAGCGTGACCAGCGTGGCGGGCGGTCCCTCCTCGGGGGTGGCGCCGACCCCGGCGGCGTACGCCACCGCCTCCGACGGCGCCCAGGTCCGCAGCGCGACCCCGGAGCGTGCGTCGAGCAGCTCGGCTCGGACCGCGACGTGCTCGGTCTCGGTCTGCAGGAACGGCCACACAGGTCAGCCCTGGAGGCCGCGGCCCAGTCGGGCGCCGGCGGCGGCGATCCGCTCGTCGCTCGCGGTGAAGGCCACCCGCACGTGCCGCGTCCCGGCGGCCCCGTAGAAGTCACCGGGAGCCACCAGGATGCCGTGCGCGGCCAGCCGGTCGACGCTGGTGCGCGCCGGTTCGTCGCGGGTGGCCCACAGGTACAGCGACCCCTCGGAGTGCTCGACCCGGAGGCCGGCGCTCTGCAGTGCCCGGCGCAGCACGAGCCGGCGCGCCGCGTAGCGCGCGTGCTGCTCGGCGACGTGGTTGTCGTCGGACAGCGTGGCGGTCATCGCCGCCTGCTGCGGACCGGGGAGCATCAGGCCGAGGTTCTTGCGCACGGCGAGCAGCTCGCGCAGCACGGTCGGGTCGCCGGCGACGAACGCGCACCGGTAGCCGGCCAGGTTGGAGCGCTTGGACAGCGACTGAACGGCCAGGACACCCTCGAACGAGCCGCCGCAGACGCTCGGGTGCAGCACGGAGACGGGGGGTGGCCCCTCCCAGCAGCACTCCAGGTAGCACTCGTCGCTCACGATCAGCGTGCCGCGCTCACGCCCCCACGCGACCACCTTGGCCAGGTGCTCGGGCGGCAGCACCCGGCCGGTGGGGTTGGACGGCGAGTTCACCCACATCAGCGCCGGAGCGCTCGGACCCAGCGCGCTCGTCGAGTCACTGGCGACGACGTCGGCTCCGGCCAGCCGCGCACCCACCTCGTACGTCGGGTACGCCAGCTCGGGGACCACCACGGTGTCGCCGGTCCCGATGCCCAGGTGCAGTGCCAGCCCGGCGATCAGCTCCTTGGAGCCGATCACCGGCAGCACGGTGTCCAGCCCGAGGCCCGACACCTCGAAGCGTCGCTGCAGCCAGTGCGCGGCCGCCTCGCGCAGCCGGGCGGGTCCGATCGTCGTCGGGTAGCCCGGAGAGTCGGCGGCTGCGGCCAGGGCCTCCCGGGCCACGGCGGGGCTGGCGTCGACCGGGGTACCCATCGACAGGTCGACGATCCCGTCGGGGTGCGCGGCCGCCTGCTGCCTGGCCGCGGCCAGCGAGTCCCACGGGAAGTCCGGCAACCGTGCCGACACGTAGCGAGACCTACGACGCGCCGCCCACCCTGGTCGGGTGGACGGCGCGTGCGGGACCGGTGAACCGGTCACGTCACTCCTGGTTCTGCGGAGGCAACGCGGCGATCATCGGGTGGTCCTTGTCGATCGCACCGACCTTGGCGGCTCCACCGGGCGAGCCGAGGTCGTCGAAGAAGTCCACGTTGGCCGCGTAGTAGTCCTTCCACTCCTCTGGGGTGTCGTCCTCGTAGAAGATCGCCTCGACCGGGCACACCGGCTCGCACGCCCCGCAGTCGACGCACTCGTCCGGCTGGATGTACAGCATCCGCTTGCCCTCGTAGATGCAGTCGACCGGGCACTCGTCAATACAGGCCTTGTCCTTCAGGTCGACACAGGGCTGAGCGATCACGTACGTCACGGATCCTCCAGTTGCAGTGGGTCACCGGCGCCGCCGGCCTCTGTCACCAGCCTAGTATCGCCCCGACCGCGCCCAGCTCGACAGCCAGGTCCACGCCACGGACACCCGGACACCCCACGCCCAGTAGAGGATCCCACCGCATGCCACTGCACGCCACGGACGTCGGCGCCCGGGTGGTCGTGCGCTCGCGGGTGCCGGGCCGCGGGCGTTCCGGTGGAGCGGCGATGACCGATGTCGTGGGGGTCCTGGAGCGCCTGGACGACGTCCAGATGACGGTACGCCGGCGGAACGGGTCGCTCGTGAGCGTTGCCGTGGCGGCTGTCGTGACGGCTCACCGGGTGCCGGACACGCCGCCGGGGCGCGAGGGGGTGGGCTTGCGCATCCCGGCGGCCGAGCTGCAGCGCATCTGCGACGCGGGATGGCCGGCACCGGACACGGCCGCGCTCGGGCAGTGGCTGCTGCGGGCAGCGGGTGGGTTCACCGGCCGGGCCAACTCTGCCTCGGTGCACGGGTCTCCCGGCTGCACCTTCGCGGAGGCGCTCGAGCGCGTGCACGCCTTCTACACCGCACGGGGCCTGCCACCGATGGCCCAGGTCGTCATCGGCTCGGACCACGACGCCGCCTTCGACGCGGCCGGATGGGTGACCAAACCGGGCAGCCACGCCGGGGCGGTCGTTCAGGTCGCAGCGCTGCGTACCGCCCTTCGCTCTGTCCACAGCGACACCGACGAGGTCGTGCTGCGCCCGGACGTCGACTCCGACTGGCTGAGCCTCTACAACCGGGCCGCCGGTGTCGACCCTGCCGTTGTCGCCGAGGTCGTCTCGGGTCCAGAACAGGTGGCGCTGGGCCGCATCGGCGATCCGGTGCAGGCGATCGGGCGGATGGTCGTCACCGGCGAGTGGGCGGGCCTGTCGGCCGTCGAGGTCGCGCCCGCGCAGCGCCGCCAGGGTCGCGCCCGCCAGCTCGTGGACGCACTGCTGGGCTGGGCCGCCTCGTGCGGTGCACGGTGGTGCTACCTGCAGACGATGGGGCACAACGACGCAGCGCTACGCCTGTACGCGCCGTACGGGTTCACGACCCATCACCGCTACCGCTACGTCGTCCCCGCCTGACTCGCCCACAACCTCGCCCGCCCACACAACCTCGCCGAGATCCGAACAGGTGGTCACCCTCCCCCGGCTCCATGACCATCAGCTCGGATCTCGGCGCATCCGCGGCTCGGCGCATCCGCGGCGGGGCGCATCCGCGGCGGGGCGCATCCGCAGCGGGGCGTGTCGTCAGCGGGGCGGCGCGGTGCAGACGACCGTGTCGGCCGGCGTGTAGGTCACGGTGTCGGTCTCGGTCCGCAGCAGCCTCTTGTGACCCGCACGCCGTACGTAGCGGTAGACGTCGACTCCGAATCCGCCGTACCCGGTCGTGGCGACACACTCGTCGCTCGGGTCGTAACGGGTCTTCGGCGAGGTGAACGCGTAACGCTCGGAGACGCCGGCCTTGATGTCCCAGTACTCCGTGCTCCACATCCGCACGTGCATCTCGCCCTCCGAGGACCTCGTGCTCGGCACCACCCACGCCTGGATGAGCACGCCGTAGGGGGTGTTGTTGGCGAACTTCATGTCGATGACCGGCCACGCGACAGTGGCCTCGCGCCCCAGCGGGTAGCGGTCGATGTAGAAGCTGTGCGGCTGGTGCTCGACGTCCTCGAGACCGGCGAAGAACGCCGCGTTGTACGTCGTGGTCACCACCTGTGACACGCCGCCGCCGAGATCCTCGGCGAAGACCCCGTCGCTGATGACGAATCCGGGCACGAAGCCGTTGCCCCTGGTCCGCTCCCCCACGGTCTCGTTGAAGGAGAACACGTCGTCCGCCTCGAGGAGCGTGCCGTTGATCAGCTCGGCGGCACGCCCCTGGTTGATGTTGCGGTACTCCGCGTGGGGGAAGTACGTCACGAAGTCGCTGACCGTCTCGGTGATTCCCAGGTCGCGGGCATTCTTGGTGGTGAACTCGGGCTGTTCGACCTTCGTCCCGACCTGCACGCGGCGGGCCGTGCCGGACTTCGACAGCACCGGCCCCAACGCGTCGGCCACCGTCGCGGACACGATGCGGATGCCAGGTTCGGCGGGGACGATCTGCGGTCTGCCGTCACGCAGCACCACGGTGGCGTCCTGCGGGGCGCTGTCGATCCGTTCCCGCAACCGGGTCAGGCCGTCCTCCAGGCGGCCGGAGTCGATCATGGGGGTCAGGGCGCCGTCGACCACCTGCATCGACAGGGCCGGGGCGAACTCCGCGACCAGCAGCTTGGCCCGGCGCTGCGGCAGGACCAGCGTGACCGGACCGACAACCGCCGGGCGAACCAGGGTGTCCAGCGCCGCGGCGAAATCGTCCCCGTTGACACTGGGCTCTCTCTCCACCACCGGCAGATCCACCGGCCCGTCTCCGGTGACGAACGCGTCGCGCACGAGCGCGGCGGTCTCGGCGGTGTCGACCCTGCGCCCGACCACCGGATTCTCGATCTCACGCCGGCCGCTGGCCGCGAAGGTGACGCTCGGCTCGACCGGGGCGACGTCGACCTGGCGGGCGATCTTGTCGATCGCGTCGCGCAGGGCCCGGCCGTCGACGTCGATCACCGGTTCGGCATCTCCGGAGCCGACAATGATCTCCACCATGCGGATAGGGCTCCAGGTGCGCTCTCCGCCCGCCTCGGCGACCGTCTGCTCGACGTCGAGGTGCAGTCCCGCGCGGCGCGGGCGGATGCGCCAGGTCTCACCCTCGTAGGACACCTCGATCGGACCTGCGGCCCGTTCGGCGAATCCCTCGCTCAGGCGTCTCTCCGCGGCCTGCGGGTCGAGTCCCCCGATGGCGACACCGGCGACCTGGGTGCCCGAGGGCACCCGGTCTCCGAGGAAGTAGACACCGGCGGCGTAGAGCCCCCCGACCAGCACCGCGACACCGCCCAGGGCGAGGTACACCCCCTTGCGATCGTTGTGTGTCGACTCCTCGTCAGCCACGTTCTTGCGCTCCCGTTCCTCGATGTCCGACTTTCGTACGCCCATCCTCGATGATCGCCGCTCCCAGAGCCACCGGCGAACGCTCGTCAGCCGACGAGCCCAACAGCGCGGAGTAGCGCGAGCGCTGGTGCAGCAGTGGCCGATCGCCTGCGCAACGGGCGGTGCACGGGACCGAGCACGCCTCGTTGCGCCAACCGGTCGAGCGTCATGTGCGTCGGTTCCTTCCGGTCCTGCTCCCCGTCACCACAGCACCGGCGACCAGCAGCATGCCGGCGTACAGGAAGCCGTAGCCGAGTGCGTCGCTCACCAGCAGGAAGTCGCCGCCAGGGCCCGGGCTCTGCAACCACAGCGTCGCACTGAACCATCCCGCCGCGACGCCGAGCCCCCCGGGAGAGCCTCCCACCAACGCGGCAGCCCGTACGACGACGACGACCGTGGCGAGCGCCAGCACCAGACCCCAGGGCAGCGGGACCGGTCCGTCACGCCAGACATGTCGGTAGGTGACGAGCCCGCAGACCGCGGTCGCGAACCCTGCGGCGGCACCGCCGGCGACCAGACCGGCGGTGCGGACTGCACTCGCCCGGCCGGGCGCAGGCGACGACGAGGTCACGGACCGGGAGGTCAGGCGAGACCGGCGAACAGGTCGCCCTCGCGTCGGGTCCCCGGGTCGACCGGTCCCCGCACCCCCTGCGCCAACCGGTAGAACTCCTGGCTCCACATCCGGTCGCCGAGGGTGTCCGGAAGGGCGAAGACGCCGCGGTCCAACGCTATCTGGCTGCGGTGCGCCCGCAACGCCGCCACCTTGGCGTCGAGGAACGCCGATCCGTCGATGACGGCGTCGATCAGCCCGTCCGCGACCATGAACGGCATCAGCGGACCATCGGGATCCATGCCCTCGAACGTGGTGGTGTCACCAGCGTCACGCAGCGCACGCAGCACCTCCCGCATCCGCGACTCGCTCATCGACGCCCAGTACACCTTCGACACCGTCCACGGCTCGCCGAGGTCCCGGCGGTACGAACGCGTCTGCGCCAGCGACACGGCGTACGTCGCGACCCGGTGCGCCTGTACGTGGTCGGGATGGCCGTAGCCGCCGTACTGGTCGTAGGTGACCAGCACCTGGGGCCGGGTCTCCCGGATCACCGCGACCAGCTCCTCGGCGGCGGTCGTGAGGTCGGCGTGCCAGAAGGCGCCCTCGGGCACGTCGGGCGCGACCGTGGCCCCGCCGTCCTCGCCCCAGGCCATCCCGGAGTCGTGGAAGCGACCCGGGCCGCCGAGGAACCGGTGGTCGGTGACGCCGAGGTGCTGCATCGCATCGGCGAGCTCGCCGATGCGGTGCTCGCCGAGCCCGCCCTGCTGCTCGTGGGCGAGGTGCTCGAGCTCTGGGACGACCACCTCGCCCATCTCACCGAGAGTGCAGGTCACCAACGTGACGGCCGCCCCCTCCGCGACGTACCTGGCCATCGTGGCGCCGTTGTTGAGTGTCTCGTCGTCAGGGTGCGCGTGCACGAGCAGCAGCCGCCGGTCGGGCTGGGTGAGGGCGTCAGGCATGGGTACAGGCTACGGCTGACGACTCCGGCCCTCGTGCCGCCCGTGGTTTACCAGGGTCCCCTGGTAAACCGCACCACCCATGGGTTGCAGCCCATGGGCAGTGACAACCTGCCATGGGGAGTGCCGCCGACCGGCTCGGATCGCTGTGACTGAGGTCCCGCTGGGCCCGCGGCACCGATGCCCTTCTAGCCAGGCGAGCATGAGGTGGACACATGACAGGATGCGTCACGTGGCCGATCCTAACCGTGACACTGCTCCCTCCCCGATGGCCGAAGCGACGGTGGCGGGGTTGTCGTTCCCCCGGCTCTCCGCCCGGACGCTGCGCTTCACCCTCGGCGTGCCGCGCGCGGCGTCGGTCACCGCCGACGGTGCGAGGGTGCTCTTCGTACGTACGCCGTCGGGAACGTCTCGCACCGGCGCGTTGTGGGCGTACGACGTGGAGGGGCAGCAGGAGCGGCTGCTCGCCGACCCGGCCGAGCTCCTCGGGGACGACGAAGAGGAGCTGAGCCCGGCAGAGCGGGCGCGGCGCGAGCGTGCCCGCGAGGCCGGAGCCGGAGTGGTTTCCTTTGCCACCGGCGGCAAGCGCGACGAGCTGGTCTGCTTCGCGTTGTCGGGCCAGCTGTGGGTGGCAGCGACCGATGGGTCGACCCCGGCGCGACGGCTGCCCTCGACCGGCCCGGTCATCGACCCGCGACTGGATCCCACCGGCACTCGCGTCGCCTACGCGAGCGACGGGGCACTGCGCATCGTCGCGGTGGACGGCGACGGCGGGGACCGCGTCTTGGTCGAGCCGGAGGGTCCCGACGTCACCTGGGGGCAGGCGGAGTTCGTCGCTGCGGAGGAGATGGATCGCTTGCGCGGCTACTGGTGGGCGCCGGACGGTCGGTCGCTGCTGGTGCAGCGCACCGACGACAGCGCGGTGCCGGTGTGGCACATCGCCGACCCGGCGAACCCCTCGGCCGTGCCGGTGGCGCACCGCTACCCGGCGGCCGGCGCGACCAACGCCGACGTGTCGTTGTGGCATTTCGACCTCGCTGGCTCACGTACCCGCATCACGTGGGACGCGCAGACGTACGAGTACCTGACCCGAGTGTCGTGGACGTCGCACGGCGACCCGGTCATCCAGGTGATGGGCCGGGACCAGAAGCGGGCGCAGGTGCTCGGCGTCGACCCTGACGGCGACACGCGCCTGTTGCGCGAGCAGTCCGACGCGGTGTGGGTGGATCTGTTCGCCGGCGTCCCGACGATGGCACCCGGCGGACGCCTGGTCACCGTCGAGGACTCTGCGGACACGCACCGCGTCGTCGTCGACGGTGTGGCGATCAGCCCGGAGCGGCTGCAGGTCGCCGGGGTGCTCGGGTGCGACGACACCGGAGTGCTCATCTCGGGCACCGAGGAGCCGATCGAGATGCACCTCGTGCACGTCGGCTGGGACGGCACCCTCACCCGCCTGACCGAGGGGCAGGGGATGCACCTGGGCGGCGCGGCCGACGGCACCACCGTTATCACGCGCTCCAGCCTCGACGCCGCCGGCTCACGGGTCACGGTGACCCGTGCCGGCTCCACGGTGGAGCTGGCCAACCATGCCGTACCCGCCGGGTTCTCCCCGCGGGTGTCGTTGCTGCGCGCCGGCGAGCGGGAGCTGCGCACGGCGGTGCTCTTCCCCGCCGACCACGAGCCCGGGTCCGCGCGGCTGCCGGTGCTGATGCACCCGTACGCCGGACCGCACGCGCTGCGCTGCGTCGCGTCCGCACGGGCGTTCCTCGAGCCGCAGTGGCTGGCCGACCAGGGCTTCTGCGTCGTCGTCGCCGACGGACGCGGCACACCGTCGCGCGGTCCGGCCTGGGAGCGCTCGATCCGCGACGACCTGGCCGGTGTCACCCTCGCCGACCAGGTCGATGCGCTGGCCGCGGTCGCGGCTGCCCATCCCGACGACGTGGACACCTCCCGCGTCGCGATCAGCGGCTGGTCCTACGGCGGCTACATCTCCGCCCTCGCAGTGCTGGCCCGCCCCGACGTGTTCCACGCCGCCGTCGCAGGCGCCCCGGTCACCGAGATGGAGCTCTACGACACCTTCTACACCGAGCGGTACCTCGGTCACCCTGGCGAGCAGCCCGAGGTCTACACCGCGAACTCGCTGACGCGGCTCGCACCCGGTCTCGAGCGGCCGCTGATGATCATCCACGGCATGGTCGACGACAACGTGGTGGTGGCGCACACGCTGCGGCTGTCCTCGGCGCTGCTCGCGGCCGGGCGACCGCACGAGGTGCTGCCGCTCACCGGAGTCACGCACATGACGTCGCAGGAGACCGTGGCGGAGAACCTCGCGCTCCTGCAGGTGGAGTTCCTGCGGCGGGCACTCGGGTAATTGCTTCCCTGCAGTCGATTCCGGCCTCGGTTGGCAACCGCCCGGGCCGCTTCCCTCCTCGGCTGGTCGACTCCGGCCGCTGGACACCCCTCCCCGGCCCGCTTCCCTCCTCCGCTGGTCGATCCCGGCCCGAAAAGCGGCTTTTGCGCGACCCGTACGGGAGCCAAGGCAGCGGGAGCGACCCGTACGGGAGCCAAGCAGCCGTGGGCACCGCGAGTGCTGGACTGCGGCCCCAGTCATTGCAGCGCGGCCCGCAGCCCCGGCAGCCGCATCCGCAACGACCCCAGGCGATCCAGCGTGCGCTGCGGCTCGCCGACCCGGGCGAGGTTGAGCATCCCGGGATCACCGGCGCGTTGCCCGGCGGCGATCTTGTCCGCTGCCAAGCTGATCCGCGCTTCGACGGCGTCGAGCACCCCGACCGGCGAGTACGCCCCGTACGCCCGCACCATCAGCCGCAGCCGGCGTGCCACGTCGTCGTCGGGGACCGGCCGGAACAACGGCACGCTGTTCCAAGCCGCGAAGGCCAGGTCGTCCAGTGCGGTGCCCGGCCCGGCCATGTCCCAGTCGTAGATGCCGGCGAAGTGCTCATCGACAACGGCCCAGTTGTAGGCCCCGGCATCGTGATGGCACACCAGTTGGCCGGGTCCGAGGTCACCGCCGTTGCGCCACCGTGTGCCGGCCGGCGGCGTGAAGTCCCGTACCGCGTCGTGGAAGCGCCGCAACCACCGCACCGCCCCCGCCAGCACCTCCTCGGCGGCGACCTCCTCGTCCACGTCGATGCTGCGCCCCGGCAGGTACGTCAGCACCTCGCGGCCGCGCACGTCGGTGCCAAGCACGCGAGGGACGCCGTCCAGACCTGCGGCGGCCAGGTGCTCGAGCAGCGCGTGCACGCCTGGTGACCACGCACCCCTCGGGCGCCGGACGGTGTGACCGATCCGTACCGCGCCCCCGACGTTGCCACCAACGAGCGGAGAACCGTCGAGCAGCAGTTCGCGCAGCTCGGGCAGGAACGGCGCATCGGCGGCGAGCCAGGGCCAGTCGAGCAGCTCCTCGGGATCCAGCCAGCGGATCGCGTCGTGCTCGTGCGGCACCGGCTCGGCCTCGGCCAGCTCGGCCACGAGAACCTGCAGGATCCACCCGGGACGCAGCACGGCCCGGCCGGAGAGCTCACCGACCACGCGTATCACGCAGCCGAGCTCCTCGTGGACCTCGCGCACGCAGGCCTGTTCCGGAGTCTCCCCGGCGTCGACTTTCCCACCGGGGAACTCCCATCCGCCGGCCAGGGCGACCGGGTTGGTCCGTCGCGCTGCCACCACCCGTCCGTGGGACACGATGGCCGCACCGACGACGAGCCGGTCGGTGGGCGCGGGCGATGTCGAGCGGTGCATGGCGACCGTCACGGTAGCGAAGTCGCCTCGCCGCCAGGTGCTGCCTGGGCGTAGGTTCAGGGCATGTCCGATCCGCAGCAGTCCTCCGTCATCCTCGACAGCTCGGCCCTGCACGGTGTGATGGCCGACCATCCGCACTGGGAGGTGCGCGACGGCGCCCTGGTGCGCAGCGTCACCGCTCCCTCGTTCGCCGACGGCATCGCGTTGGTCGCCGCGGTGGCCGCGGTCGCGGACGAGGTGGACCACCACCCCGACATCGACATCCGCTGGACCACCATCACGTTCCGCCTGTTGTCGCACTCGGCGGGCGGGATCACCGACCGGGACGCGGACATGTGCGGGCGCATCGACGCGGTCGTCGACGAGCGGGTCCCGCAGCCGCTGTAGTGCACGGGCAGTGCGATCTCCACCTGCAGCAGTGTGGCCAGGGGGCATCGTTTCGAACCCGGCGCGCCCACGACGTGAGGCTCGCGTTGCGCTCACCGAAACCTAGGCTGTGCCCATGACCGGCCTCTCGCTGCTCCCAACGCAGCGGCGCCACCCGCTGCCCGGGCTCGGTCGACGCGTCGGGCTGGCCGGCGTGCTCGAGCGACTGGACCGGACCGGTGCACGCAGCGACGTCCCCGGACACCCTGAGGCGCTCGGCCTGCGCTGGGACGACGCGGACAGCGTGACGAGCGACTGGATGCCGCAGGGCGTCACCACCTCCTACGACGCCCTCGGCGAGCGTCGCGCCGACGGTCCCAGCACGGTGCTGGTCAGCTGGTACGCGAGGGACGCAGCCGGCCGCGACGCAGCGTGTCGCATCTCGGTGCTGGATCGCCGCGAGGGTGTCCGCTATGCGCACGTCCACCTCGTGGAGCACTACCGTCCGTGGTGGCGCGGGCCCCCGCGTCCACGTCCGGTGCCCGTGCACGCCGGGGGCATCCTCTGGTGGGGCAACACGTTGCTCGTGGCCTCGACCCGCGGCGGACTGCTGACCTTCGACCTCGACGAGATCACGGTGCGCGAGGACGAGAGCTTGGTGCTGCCGCAGTCGGGCGCGTGCGTGGCGCGGGCAGGAACGGGGCAGCGGCCGCTGCGCTACTCGTTCCTGTCCCTGGACCGCAGCGAAGAGCGCCGACCGTGGCTCGTGGTCGGGGAGTACCGCCGTGCCGGCACGGACGCCCGCATCGCCCGGTTCGAGCTCGACCCGCGAACCGGCCTGCCGGTCGACGGTCCGGCCGTGGAGGTCCTGACTGCCGGGCTCTCCAGCATGCAGGGCGCCACGAGGGTCGACGGCACGTACTACGTGAGCGCCAGCCAGGGCAGGAAACATCCCGGTCACCTGTACGTCGGCGACGGGGCATCGGCCTTCGCGAAGCTGACGGGTGCGCTGCCGGTCGGGCCGGAGGACCTGTCCTACGACCCGGGCACCGACCGGCTGTGGACGGTGACGGAGTACCCCGGCGAGCGCTACGTGCTCGCCGTGCCCCGCCCACCGATCCCCGCCCGCCCGTGAGTTCTGACCTACGCACGCACGCCCCCGCAGCATCCACGCGGATGCGGGCGAGGGCGTACAGCGACCGAAAGGGGGTCAGGACGTGATGAGCCCCGCCGTCGAGCTGCGCGCCGTCTCCAGGCGCTGGGCCGCGTCGGCCCAGTTGACGACGTTCCACCAGGCCTTGACGTAGTCGGCCTTGACGTTCTTGTACTGCAGGTAGAACGCGTGCTCCCACATGTCGAGCATGACGATCGGGACGATGCCGACCGGGACGTTGCCCTGCTGGTCGAACAGCTGGAAGATCAGCGGACGCTGCCCCAGGGTGTCCCACGCCAGGATGGCCCAGCCCGAACCCTGGATGCCGAGCGCGGTGGCCTCGAAGTGGGCGCGGAACCCGTCGAAGGAGCCGAAGTGCTCGTCAATGGCCGCTGCGAACTGACCGTCAGGCTTGTCGCCGCCGTCCGGGGACAGGTTCGGCCAGAAGATCGAGTGGTTGACGTGCCCACCGAGGTTGAACGCCAGGTTCTTCTCCAGCATGTTCACCGAGGAAAGATCGCCCTTGTCCCGAGCCTCGGCCATCTTCTCCAGCGCCGTGTTGGCGCCACTGACGTATGTCGCGTGATGCTTGTCGTGGTGAAGCTGCATGATCTCGCCCGCGATGTGCGGTTCGAGGGCCGAGTAGTCGTACGGAAGATCCGGCAGGGTGTACTCGCTCACTGAACTCTCCACTCGTTGCTGCGGTTGGCGTCTGTGACGTGCTCACTCAGACTTCCCCACGCCGACAGGCGGCGCAAGCCAACCTTCGTGACCGACTGACGAAGCGATCACAAGACGAGGAACATCAACAGGAAGAGCAGAAGACTCACGTGGTCTCCGGTGGTCGGGCTGACGTCACAGCAGGAAGATCAGCAAGATGATGACAGCGATGACAAGTGCGGCGACGGCGATGGTACGGGTGTTCACGTGGAACTCCAGAGGTCGAGGGTCCGAGACTGGCCCCGACGTTAGTGGGTCATTGGCCATCAACGCATCCTGAGTGACCGCCGGGTGCATGAAACCCGTCGAGGCGGGCACAGGGGAACCATGAGCAGCCACACAGCAGCAGGACGTCCCAGGCACCCAGTCGAAGATGACTCCCACACCTGACTGCGGGGAGGACAGCTACCGCGGCTCCGGTCGGCTGGAGGGCAAGGCAGCTGTCATCACCGGCGGCGACAGCGGCATCGGACGGGCGGTCGCGATCGCCTACGCCCGCGAGGGGGCCGACGTCCTCATCTCCTACCTCGACGAGCACGAGGACGCCGAGGGCACCGCGCGGCTGGTCGAGCAGGCGGGGACGCACGGCGATCCTGGTCGCCGGCGACGTGTCCGAGCCGCAGCACTGTCGCGACATCATCGCCAGGGCGGTCGACGCCTTCGGGAGGATCGACATCCTGGTCAACAACGCGGCGTACCAGATGAACCGGGAGTCCCTGGAGACGATTCCCGACGATGAGTGGGACCGCACCTTCCAGACGAACATCTCGGCGATGTTCCACCTGTGCAAGGCGGCGTTGCCGCACATGGCGTCGGTGTCGTCCATCATCGGCAGCTCGTCGGTCAACTCCGACAGCCCTTCACCCACGGTTGGCGCCGTACGCCGCCACCAAGGCCGCGATCGCGAACTCACCGCCAGCCTGGCCCAGATGCTCGGCGAGCGCGGGATCCGCGTCAACAGCGTGGCCCCGGGGCCGATCTGGACGCCCCTGATTCCCGCGACCATGCCGGAGGAGAAGGTCGCCAACTTCGGCGGCGACACACCGCTCGGCCGCCCGGGACAACCGGTCGAACTGGCTCCCGTCTACGTGCTGCTCGCCTCGGACGAGGGCAGCTACGTCTCCGGCGCCCGGATCGCGGTCCCGGAGGACGACCGATCCTGTGAGCCTGCGCGTCAGATCATGTCGAGGCCCGGTGGGACGTCGTCCACCAGGGTTGCGACCAGGGCCAACGCCTCGTCCAGCAGCTCGCGCTCGCTGATCGCCCGGCCTGCGTCCTCGGCGTAGGCCTCGTCGCCCGCATGCAGGTCGTCGAGGTCGCCGTGGAGGACAGCACCACCGGCGCGGATGGCAGCGATGCGACGCTCGGTCTCGGCCTCGACCCAGCGGCGCAACGTCGCTGGCACCCGCAGCGCTCGCGCTGCCTGCGCCGCCCGCAATCGGGGCAGCACCGCCGCGTTGACCAGACGGCGCTGCGCTCGTACGTCCAGATCGCCGCGCGTCGCGCGGGTGAGCCTTCGGATGAGCTCGGTCTGCACGGCATCGAGGGATGCGTTGGCCTTGCCCATCTCGACCAGCAGGCGGGTCGCGTCGAGCCCGACCGCCTCGCAGAACCGCTCGAGCAGCACCCGGCGCGAGGACCCCGACGGGGGCACAGTCACGACGTGAATGCGATCGACGGGGACGCAGGCGGACCAGGTGGCCACGATGGCTGTCGTGTCGCTCGACGGTGCCCCGGTCGCTTGCTGCTCAATCAGGAAGTCCGGCCAGCCGATGCCGGGATCCGCCATCTTGACCGTCTCCTGCCAGAGCGAGGGCAGGGTCGCAGCCAGGGACCGAGCCATCACAACGACCACCGGCTCCGCGGGCTGCAGCGACTGCACGACCCGGCGCACGTGCTCCTGCCGACTGTGTCCGAGCACCTCGTGGGAGAGGAGGGACGGTCCGGGGTGGGCGTGCACGCGGCGCATCACCCGCTGCCACGCGCCGACCGCCTCGGGCATGTCGAAGTGGACGAAGGAGCAGTCCTGGACGTCGTTGACGGCCGGCCACATCTCGTTGGCGTACTCGATCGGCAGCAGCATGCCCTGCCGGGCGAGCTCGTCGCGCTGCCGCCACAACAGGTCCTGCAGGTACGTCGAGCCGGTCTTGACCGGGCCCACGTGCAGGTACGCCACGCTCATCGGTGACATCCTGCCGCACGCTCAGGGGCGACGTCCGCGTGCAAAACGGCCCCGGCGGGGGCAGCCGGGGCCGTTCACCGGGCCAGCTGGCCCGGTCCGCATCCGCCGAGAGGCTCGGCCGGACGGTTACGCGTCAGTCGTCGCGGTCGTCCAAGCGCAGCAGCCGGGTGCACGTCTCGCCGTAGCCGGCCCGGGCGGTGACCCGCACGGGTGCGTCGTCGTCGGCGCGGAACCGATCGGCGACGAAGATGTTGCCCTTGGCGTTCGCGCGCTTGGTGACGCGGTGCACGACCTTGCCCGAACGCTTGACGGTCACCCGCCAGGTCGCGCCCTGCTTCGTGCCGTTGACGAAGAAGGTGGTGCGCAGGCCGTCGTCGTCGTCGCCACCGCCACGGATGTCGATCTCCTTGAGGGTCATCGTGTACGTGCTCTGCCGGCTGCAGTCGCCGGAGCGGGACTTGAAGTCGTCGGCCATGGCGGGTGCGGCGGCGGCGACACCTCCGGCTACCAGGGCAGTGGTGGCGAAGCCTGCGGTGGCTGCTTTGCGAAGCATGGTTCCTCCAGGTGTGGGTGTCCTCTTGTCGTGGTCACCACCATCACGAGGCGCAGTGAGGTCGACGTGAAGGGTTCGTGAGAAAGCCCTCACACATGGCGGGCGAGCCGTGATCGTGCCGATCTCGCACGGCCACCGACGACAGCCATTCTCGAGGCCCGGGCACGTCGTCGGCGCAGAGCGGCGATCGCCTGCGTCGGCGTCCGAGGGCCATGTCATGCTGCCCGCGTGACCTGTGCAGGGCGCCGCCCGCAATGACGTGCCCGCGCTGGGGGACGCCTTGGGCACCGGGTCGTGGCACCGAGGCGTGACATGGCGCGATCAGCGCTGCCCAGGCGGGCGGAGCGGCATCCCTCACAAGGTCCGGCCAGCTCGCCACCGAGACGATACGGGTTGCCGGCAGCCGCTCGGTGATGAACGTGTGTGCGGCCCAGGCGACGGACTCAGGCAGGTCCCGCCCGAGCGCGCGCCGGGCTGGGCCGGCGAGCCCGACCGTCCAGTCCCGCGTCACGCGGTGTCGGGTCGCCGTGCCAGCATCGCCTCACGCAGGTCCTCGGCCGGGCTGGTCTCGCCGGCGGCGATGTCGGCCTTTGCTCGCGCGATGTCGGCCGCGGCAGCGGGATCGGAAAGGAGCGCGATGGTCTCGCGCAAGGCGGCGAGCTCGGTGTAGGACATCAGCACAGCGACGGGCTCGCCGTTGCGAGTGATGTCGACGTGGTGCTGGGTGCTGGCCACGGTCGCGACCAGCTCGGACAGCCGAGCCTTCGCATCCGTCACAGTCATCAGCTCAGCCTTTGACTGAATGCTAGTCGGGGAACCAGAGCTTGCGCGGGAAGCGGGACACATCGTTCCCAGCCCCCGACCTGGCTCGGTGAATGATTCCGAGCGTGGGTCAGTCCAGCGCGAACGATCCTGTGACGATCCCGCCTGCTGGCTCGTACGTGCCGATCACCGCTCCAGTGGTGGAGACCTGGCTGTCGACGAGTGTCAGCCCGCAGGGGATGGTGCCTTCGGAGAACAGGCGTCTGCCAGACCCGGTGACAAGAGGAAAGACCCACAGGCGGTACTGGTCGACGAGGTTGTGGCGCGACAGCGTTCGAATGAGGTTCCCGCTGCCATGGACCTGCAACTCCGGCCCGTCCTGCTCCTTGAGCGCCGCGATGCTTTCGGCCGCGTCTCCTTCGATCAGGACCGAGTTGCTCCACTCCAGCGTGGGCCGACTCCGCGACGCGACGTACTTGATGGCATCGTTCAATGGCTTGGCGCCGTCCTCCTCTGTGGCGTGCGGCCAGTGTGCGGCGAAGATGTCGTAGGTCTTGCGTCCGAGAACAAGGTCGAACGGAACGCTCATCGCCGCGCCCATGACCTGACCCATCTGGTCGTCCCAATGTTCACCGACCAGCCACCGTGTGCGAAACCGTCGCTGTCGTCCTCGCCAGGTCCACCCGGGGCCTGCATGACCCCGTCGAGGGTCAAGAAGGTGCTCACGATCAGCTTCCTCATCGGTCGTGTCCTTTCGATCGCATTGCCGGCGCGGGCTGAGCCCACCGCAGTATCAGACGGCCCAGCGGAGCAAGACTCATCGCGAGTTCAGAGGCGATCTCAGGTTCCGGTCCCCACTCACCTGCCGCGCAAGATTGAGGGGCCCGCGTACGGTCGATACATGACGACGCACCAGCAGGGTCACTCATGGGACGACAGGGGTGACCGGCCCTTCGTACGCCAAGTCGTTCTCGACTGTCCGCACCCGAGGACGCTCGCTGAGTTCTACCGCGAGCTGCTCGGCTACGCCTACCGCCCGGGCGACGGTCCGCCCCCGGCGGACCAGCCCGATCCTCTCGGCGCCGACTGGCTCGTTCTGCGGCCCGAGGCCGGCGACGCCTCCAGCGGCCGTGGGATCGCCTTCCAGCAGGCGGATGACTACGTGCCGCCCGTGTGGAGTGCCGACGTGGAGGCTACGGCGCCCGACCACCAGCAGCAGATGTTCCACCTCGACATGACAGTTCCCGACGTGGAATCCCTGGCCCGGCAACGGGATCGGGCCACGCACCTCGGGGCGAGGATCCTGTTCGACCGGTCCGACGATGCCGAGGAGCCGCTGTACGTCTTCGCCGACCCGGTGGGTCACCCGTTCTGCATTTTCGTCGGTTGACCAAGTTGATCTGCCACCTCCCCGACCGCCGGGTCGCCTTGCGTTGGATCGTGACCGTCCACCAGCTGTCGCGAGACGACGGCGCGCCGCATCGCCATGCAGGCGCAGCTCCTGGACACCTCGCGGCCGACCGAGCTGCTTGACGACACACCTGACCCTGCTCCAGCTCCGACCACAGTGCCGCCGTCGCGCCGAACGCCGATCTGGTGGCGTGGAGTCGCCTGGGGTCGTCGGACTCGCCGGGGACGCTGCAGGACGCCGTCGACGAGCAGCGACTGATCGAGCTCCCTGGGGACGCTGCGGCCGCCCGAGGACCTGGCGCTTATCGCGCCCAGATGGCCGAGTGGCCCGGCACCGGTGGGCTGCTCGACTGGCAGGAGCACCGGCGCGACTGGGTCACGGCCAACAACGCCTGCCGGTGCGACCTCCTCGAGCGGCTCCGCGCCGAGGGGCCGCTGCCGCAGCGCGAGCTGCACGACACGTGCGTGCAGCCCTGGGCCTCGAGCGGATGGAACAACAACAGGAACGGCACCATGATGCTCGACTTCCTGGTGCAGCGCGGGGAAGTCGCGGCTGCGCGCGCTGGGCACGCCCGCTCCCGAGGACTGAAGCGCCCGGTCGAACCGGTAGACGTCGGGGAAGCCGGCGAGCCGGCGGTCGTCGAGGGTGTCAAGGGGCTGGTCGATCCCTCCTGGCTGGAGCAGCCGTTCTCGGGGCGAGCGGGCTGTAGACGACCGACGTGCTGCTGCAGGCTGCACGCATCGGTGGGCTCACGCGCCAGGAGCTTGGCCGAACTTGTCCAGGATGCGTGGCTGTCACGGGCATCGGCGCGAGCAGCAACGTGGCTCAGCGAGCATCCATCCGGGTGATACTGACGGCATGGCGTACGACGAGGGGCTCGCGAACCGGATCCGGGAAGTCGTTCAGGGTGAACCGGGGCTGAGCGAGAAACGCATGTTCGGGGGTCTCGCCTTCCTCGTGGACGGACACCTGGCGGTCAGTGCCAGTAGCCAGGGTGGCCTCCTGGTGCGTATCGATCCGGGCCAGGCCGAGTCCTTGGTCGATCAGCAGCACGTACGCCGCTTCGAGATGCGCGGCCGACAGATGGACGGGTGGCTAAGCGTCGGCGTCGAGTCGCTCGAGACCGACGACGCACTCCGGCTCTGGGTGAACCATGGCCTCACGTACGCACGATCGCTGCCACCCAAGTAGTCCGCTACCTGGTGTCCACGGTCAGCTGGACGGTCACGGTGTGGCCCTCGCCCAGGTGCTCGCTCTTTCGTACCTGTGCCTTGACCGGGACGACGTAGCGTCCGTCCTTGGGGAACAGGGAGGTCTGCCAGGTGCTGGAGCCGATGGCGGCGGTGACGGGAATCATGCCCCAGCCGTAGCTGACGTGGCCGGACAGCCCCTGGAGGTCCTGACAGAGCTCGTCGGGGACCGTGATGAAGTACCACGGTGCGGGGCCCCGCCAGAACCAGACCTCGCCGCTGAACCTGAGCTGCACCGGTCAGGCACCGGCCAGCGCATCGAGATCGCGCTCGGCGTAGAGACGGTGCTCCCACTCCTCGTTGAGGATGCACAGCAAACATTCCCGGACCGGGTAGCTGACCGACTCGGGCCACCCGGGCCCGGGCACCGGTTCGGTGCGGCTGTCCAGCTGTTGCGCGGTGAGGCTCTCGATCACCGCACGGGTGGTCGCCATGCGGCCTTCGCGGAGGCGCAGGACCTCATCCAGGGAGGGGCGTACGTCACGATCGCGTGGGATGCCCGGCCGGTCCCGCATCTGGTCCCAGGGAAGATCCAACGGATGCCAAGGATGCGGGTCACCCAGGATCGCCCGGTTGATCCAGGCGTCGGTGGCGAAGACCAGGTGGCGCAGGGTCTCGATGAACGACCATTCGCCGTCGACGGATTCGTGCAGGAGCTCCGGATCGAGGGTACGGGCCCTGGCGACCGTCTCGGCCCACAGCCGCTCGATGATCGTCCATGCCTCACTGAACCCGTCGGGGTCGCTCGGGCGCATCTTTGCCCGGTCGGGGAACCGTCGGTCGAGCTCGGCTTGCACCAACGGTGCGACATCGACGCCGTTGATCGTGACGTTGCGCAGCTCGCCGGCGATGTCAACGTCGACCAGCTCCACGCCGCGCATCACCGTCCCCGACAGGTCGACGTGCTCGAACCGGGAGGCGGTGAGGTCCACGTTGCGAAAGCGAGCGTGTGTCATCCGGGCATCGTCGAACTGCGGGCCGCCGTTCATGGCCGTCATTGTGGGGCGTCCTCGCCGACGCGCCCGTCGATGGCTTCGCGGATCAGGTCGGCATGACCGGCATGGCGGGCGTACTCCTCGATCATGTCGGCGAGGATCCGGCGCAGGCTGGGTACGCCCCAGCCGGGAAACTCTCTCCCCTTGGCCCGGCCCAGCCCGCCGTCTGCCAGGGCGTCGGCGACGAGCCCACGGGATCGTTCGACGGCCGCGTGCCACTGCCGCCACACCGTCTCGGGGTCGTCCTCGGCCGTCCAGGCCCAGTCGCCGGCCAAGTCGTCATCTGTCCAGGCCGGCTTCGGCTCACGGTCGTGCAGCTTCCACGAGAACGAATCCTTCTCGACCCGGGCGAGGTGACGCAGCAGCCCTCCGAGGGTGATGTCGGACGTTCCCACGGTCGTGGCCATCGCGGCAGCGTCGAGGTCAGCGCACTTCCACGCGAGCACCCGCCGGTTGCGTTCGAGGGTGCCGAGCAGAGTGTCGAGCTCGTCGCCGGCGACTGGTGGTTCGGTGAGCAATTCCTGGGTCATGACGACGACGGTACGGTCGTTCCCGGACGATATGCTTCCTAGAATCCGGAGTCGATTCGCGATGTCGCGCGACCTGAACCCCACGGCACGCGCCTTGCTGGCGCTCGAGTCGATCCAGAGCAGGCCCGGGATCACTGGCGGAGACCTGGCGTCCCGCCTGGGGGTTTCGGACCGGGCAGCCCGCAGGTACGTCGGCATCCTTCGGGATGCCGGCATGCCCGTCGAGTCGGTCAGCGGACCGTACGGCGGCTACCGGATCGGGCGCGGAGCACGGGTGCCGCCCCTGATGTTCAGCACGGCCGAGGCGCTCGGGCTGGTCATGGCGGTGCTGCGGGGGTGGCACGGGTCCGTCGAGTCGGACCACCCGGCGGCCACCGCCTTGGGGAAGATCGTGCGGGTGCTGCCGGCCACGGCGGCTGCTCCGGCCGAGGCCATGCGACGTGTGGTTGCCCAGAACCCGGGCGATGCCGCCGCGAGCCCCGACCCGGAGCTCGCAGCCGCTGTGGCACAGGCATGCGAGGTCCACCGCCAGGTGCGGATCCGATACCGCTCGAGGCCCGGTCCGGGCCGGGAGATGGTGGTCGATCCGTGGGCCGTCGTGGTGCGCCATGGCCGGTGGTACCTGTTGTGCTGGTCGCGTACCGCGGATGCCCGCCGGGTGCTGCGGCTCGACCGAGTCACGCAGGTGGAAGCGACGGGCGACTCCTGCGCCCTGCCGGCTGACCTGGACCCCGTACGCGACGTGGAGGAACACCTGGCCGACGGGTGGACGTACGAGGTCGAGGTTCGCATCGACGCCTCGGTCGAGGTGGCGGCACGCTGCGCACCCCGGACGCTGGGCCGCCTGAACCCCGTCGATGCGCACAGCTGCGTGCTTCGCGGCAGCACCGACGACCCGGGGTGGTACGCCGCGCAGCTCGCCGCGATGCAACTGCCGTTCACCATCGTGCGCTCGGAGGAGGTACGAGGCGAGGTGCGGGCCCTCGCGGACCGGTTGGCAAAGGCTGCGGGACCGGCGTGACGTGGTGGTTCGTCAAGGCCGAGAGTGCACGCTCGGTTCAGGTGCGACGTCTTTTGCCCTTGTTGTTTCCGCTCGCGACCAGAGCCAGCTCAACCGCGCTTGAGGGCCCGGGGCTTCGGCACGAATCGGACGTCTCTGGCGCTCGTAGTGGGCCGCGAGGGCCCCGCAGACTGGGCCAGTCTGCCACCAGATCGCCACAGGCTGCTGACCTGCGGTTTACCCCGAGTCAGACGTTGAAGCGACGATTCCGAGGGGGTTGGGTTGTGTTCGGTCATCGTTGGTCGCTGCCGGGAAATGCCGTCTGACCTGCGGAAACGCGGCCGCGGGGGCGTTGGGCGACCTGGGCGAGCATCGGTCTCGGCGTGACTTCTTGCGGACTGCTTGCGGACCGCTGACCATCACAGGGTCTCCGGAGCAGGGTGAAGTGCCCACCGCCTTTCGGCGTGGTCGCCGGGAAGTGCCGGCGGTCGAAAGTGGCGATCTCGCTTACCCCGAGGCGCTCGGCGACAGCGACGACGGAAGCGTCGGTGCCACCCAGCGGGAACGACGAGAAGTGGCGGACCAACTCTGCCATCCACTCGACGTCGTCGATTGTCAGGTCAACGAGCTTGAAGGTGCCGTCGGCGATCGCATCGAGGAAGGCGGCTTCCAGATCAGGGCCACCGTGCTCGTTGAGCCAATAGCACGTCTCCGCGAGGACAGTTGCCGGCAGCACAAGCGTCTCCCCTGCCATGTGCAGATCGCGGAACAGGTTGTTGGCCGCGAAGTAGTGCTCGTCCCGTTCGTTCGACAACGCGACGAGCGGGCCGGTGTCGCAGACGATCATTACTCGCGTTCGCTGCCGAAGCCACGCGACAGCACCGCGTCGATGTACTCCGGCGAGGACCCGTTCGCTGGGCCGTCTTTGAGCATGCCCACGAACTTCGGGGGCCAGGTGCCCTTCGGCTTCTTGGCGGCCCGCCGGCGAGCGTCCGCGAGCCGCGCGTCGACCTGATCGTCAGGCAGGCCCTCGATCAGGTGGATCAACTCGTCGCGGTTCGCGGTCATGTGACCGATTCTAGGCGGGCCGGCCGACAGTGAGCGGTACCTCGCCGATCAGCCCTCAGCTTGGCGCGCAGCAATCCGAGCCCAAAGCTCGTCCCAGGTCAGCCCGATCGACGGGTCCACCTGAAGCTCCGCGGCGCGGGACCGGATCATCGCCTTCTCGTCGTCGGTGAGTTCGGCGATGGCCTCAAGCTCGGTCATGCACTCGATCGTCGGCCGACCAGACGGTCTATCGCGAGACGAGCCGAACCTGTCAGCGCCGACTTCGGCGAGGGTCGGGCGTGCTCGACTCCCCTCCGAGTCATGGAGCCCAGAGTCATTCGCGCAACAGCCATGGCAGCCGGCAGGCTTCGTGAAAGCCCAAGGGGCTTTCGTGGCTGTCCATCGGCACCGCGGAGGAAGGGCGAGAGGTGGATCGACTTCTCACTCGCTACGGGTGACCTGGGAAGAATGAGCTCGCCGATCAGGCGGGCGCTGCGGCCCGCGCACGGCAAGCGGCCGCTCGGGCTGCGGCATGAGAGTGCGTTGGTACGGGCGATACGTTGCAGCGTGGACGACCGCCAGTGTCGCGACGAGCCCGGACGGAGGGGTGGTTCTGTGGATGCCATCGACGAGCGGACGGCGACCCTGCACAGCGGCGTCGCACTGCCCTATGCCGAGACCGGCATGCCAGGCGGCTCCATCCCCGTGGTCTTGGTGCACGCGTATGTGGAGTCCTGGCGGTACTTCGAACCCGTCCTGCGATCACTGCCCCCATCGATCCACGCCTTCGTGCCGACGCAGCGAGGCCACCAGTCCGTCGAGGGCTACCAGGCCAGCTATCGGATCGGTGACTTCGCCTCAGACATCGTCGGCTTCATGGATGCTGTCGGGACCGCCCGTGCTGTGCTCGTCGGCGCTTCGAGTGGCGGCTTGGTCTCCCAAGTGGTGGCAACAAGTCACCCGCAGCGCGTGGCAGGCTTGGTCCTCATCAGCAGCCCGGTCACGCTCGCCGACAAGCCGGGCGTCACGGCCATGCGCGAGGAGATAATGAGGTTGTCCGATCCCATCGACCCTCGCTTCGTCGAGCAGTTCGTGCGCGGCACGTCACCGAATGAGATGTCTAAGGAGTTTGTCGCGCGTCTCGTCGATGAGAGCCTCGCGATACCCGCCAAGGTGTGGAGAGAGTCGTTCTTTGGCCTGCTGGAGGCGGAACGAACGGCGGCGCTGGAGGACATCCACGTCCCGACGCTGCTGCTGTCCGGAGGTAGTGACACATTCGTCCGCGATGACCAACAGGTCCTGCTCGATCGGATCCCAGACGCCGAGCTCGTCGTCTATGACGGAGTCGGCCACGGCCCTCACCTCGCACACCCAGACCGCGTGGCGGCGGATCTCGCTGCGTTCCTGCACCGAGTGCCGGCAGCGGCTCAATCGAACGACCCGCCGATGACGACGTGACGTTCACACTTCCTCGAACGATCGAGCCGAAACGCAACCAGAGTCGATGTCCGCCCATCGGCATGAGAGGAAGGTTCCCTGGCAGACCCGGAAGGACCTCCACGCCCCCCAGCTCACGATGGAAATCGTTGATCGTCGTCGGCGCATCGATCGTCAACGACTTCCCTCGTGAACTCGTGGTTTCCACTCGTTCACTTCGATCGGCACGCATGCTACGAATGACGTAGATGGGCCGCCCGTGGACGGGCGGCCCACGACGCATTTTCGGGCCTGTCGTTGGAAATCGTGGGTGGTGGTGGGACGTGCACGGTGGCGTGAAGATCTACCGCGGTAACGCCGCGGCCGGACCGCCGAGCCTGGTCCGAGGCCCGCCCCGACAAGGTTGTGCCGACGGACGGCGCGGAGCTGACGAACCGTTGGGTCGACGAACTGCATCGGCTCGGCTACCGCGGCACCCGGCACCGCACGGTTCCAGGTGCGGTGAAGCCGGGTGAGCTCGATCGGTCGGCAGGCGTCAAGACGGTGGTGTCGCGGCTGGGTGCGAAACGGTCGGGCTGGAACGCTGCCGACGTACGTGGTGAGGTCGAGCAGCCGATCGCCCGGTCGAACGTCGTCACCACGGCCGCGGTGCGGCGGGAGCTGGCCGAGGATCTGACCGCCCGAGCGCTCGACACGTGCGTGCCGTTGTTGCCCAGGAGGTGCCTGAGTACATCCGGGCGCTCACCTCGGTGGACGTGCTGCGGGTCGAGGCCGACATCACCGGCCGCCTTGCCGCCCGCGCCGCCTACCCGGGCCGACCGGTATCGATCGCCAGAGGTCACCTCGACGAGGCCCAGCAGGACGCCGTTGCCGCGATGGCGGGCGCCCACCGGGTCCGTCGTGATCGAGGGTGTGGCTGGGGCGGGCAAGACGGCGACGCTTGCCGGCACCCGGGCGGTGGTCGAGCAACTGGGTCATCGCACGGTGATCGTGACGCCGACGTTGAAAGCCGCCCAGGTCGCCGCCGGTGAAGTCGGGACGCAGGCGTTCTCCGCCGCATGGCTGGGCCACCAGTACGGCTTCCGGTGGGACGAACACGGCCACTGGAGCAGGGAAGCCACCGATCCCCACCCCGCAGCGACCCTGCGCCCCGACGACCTGCTGGTGGTCGACGAGTCGGGGATGCTCGACGAGGACACCGCTCGGGCCCTGCTGAGGATCGCTGACGAGACCGGCGCACGCGTTGCCTTCATGGGCGACCGGCACCAGCTGCCCGCCGTAGGCCCGCGGCAGCGTACTGGACCTCAAGGCTCGCTGGGCCGATCCCACGGCGATCGTCACCCTGGACCGGGTGCACCGCTTCCGCGACTCTGCGTACGCCGAACTGTCCCTCGCGATGCGCAACGGCGAGGCCCCGGCGGCGGTTCTCGACCAGCTCGTCCAGTGCGGCCAGATCACCGTGCACCCCACCCAGCCTGAACGCGCCCAGGCACTCGTCTCCGATGCCGCCGAGTCCGGCGCTCTCGTCATCGCCGACACCCGCGAGCAGGTCGCCGACATCAACGCCGCCATCCGCGACCGGCTCGTCGCCGCGGGCCGGGTCGACGACCGCCGCGTGGTCCTCACCGACTCCGGGGAACGAATCCGGGTCGCGCCTACCGGGCGGCCTTGGTCGGTGTGGGTCTTCTTCACCGAGGGCACCGGAGAGTTCGCGCCATCCCACCCGCCGATCGGCCTGATCCGTGACCGGAAACGCGCCGGCACCCCCGACGCTTCGAGCGTGGGAACGGCAACTCGAACAGTCGCAGCCACCACCGTAGGACCGCCGATCGACCCGCAGCGAGGTCGATGGCGAGGTAGACCAACGGTGACCGAGGTTCGGCCAAGCCGTTTACCGTGAGTTTGGCCCGGGCATGTTCCCTCCGATTCTCCTCACTCCAAGGGAGGCCCGGTGCGAGACCGAAGCGTCGCCATTGCCTGCTTCGCGGCCCTGCTTCTCGCCACGGCCGTCCTGTCCACCGCGCCGGCAGCGTCCACAGCCGACCATTCGAGTCGGCGTGGCGACCTGGTGACGCAGGAGATCCGGGTGGTCAGCCAGAACATCGCCGGCGGCAGCCACGGCCACGGTGTGTCTGCGTCCCTCGACCACCTCGACATGCAGATCGGGGTCACCGATCCGCAGGTGGTCCTGGTCGTGGAGATCTGCATCAACCAGGTGGCGGAGTTCCGACGCCGGCACCCCACGTGGGACACCGCCTTCACCGTGCTCCGAGATGACCCGCGCACGGGGTGCGCCGGCCGCGACGCCAGGGGTGCGCCCGTCGTCCTGCCCTGCGGCGACCGTCGTCTGCGGCAGGGGGAGATGATCGCCTCTCCGGGCGATCTGGAGCGGGTGAGCCGCACCAGGCTCACCCCCGACGCGAAGAACCCGCTGCGCGACTTCCACCTGACCTGCGCCGACGTGGTCCTCGCCGGAGGACCGGCAGCGAACGCCCTGCGTGCCTGCGTGACCCACCTGCGCTCCGGACACCCTGATCGCGAGCGGTTCCCTGAGGAAACCGAGCGCCGCGACGAGATCCGCCGCGACCAGGTGGTGGAGATCGCCCGCGTGACCGGCCCGCTGATCGACGACGGAGTGCACGTTGTCGTCGGCGGCGACTTCAACGCCGTGCCCTGGGACAGGGCGCTCGATCACATGTATCGCCTGCGCGCCAAGAGCGGGCGGCCTAACGGCCCGGGCGACTTCGCCGAGTCCGATCAGACGGACGGGGCGTGGTTCAACACGCCCGGTGGCCCCGAGCGATCCGTGTTCGAATGCCCTGTCAGCGCCCGCGAGTGCCGCACCGGCGAGCCGACCATCGGCTCTGACACCAAGAAGCGCTACGACTACATCTTCTTCTCCCGAGCCCGCACCTTCGGCCTACACGGCAAGGCCGGCGGCAAGGGCGATCCCGCCTCCGACCACTCGCTGGTGCGTGGCCGGCCACCATGCGGCTGGCAGGCTGATCTCAGCTGTCAGCCCTGCACTCTTGGACGGGGGAAGACCCATGAGACCTCGGAATGCGTCGTTCGTGGCAGCAGCGCTCTTGATGGCGGCGTGCTCGACCGACGATCAGCTCGAAACCTACGGTGGCGGTGATCGGCCGGCGGCCACCGTGACAGAGCTGCCGGGTGGCGGCCGGATCGCTGTCGGCACCCCGGACGGCTATCGCCTGTCGGTGCAGGTCGAGGACGCCGAGGGCGAGGTCGGCGACGCGAAGACGATCTACACCAGCGACACGGGTCGCCGCGACCAGGGCCGCTACAAGATCGTCCGGCCGCAGGTCTACGCCGCTGCGAACACGGTGGTGATCCAGGCGCAACTGGTCCCCGACGACCTACCCGAAGGCGAGGACTTCGAGGATCTGCACGTCGGTCTCCTTGCGGCCACCGAGGACGTCGACGACCTCGACGACTGGGCGGTGGTCGACGAGGCCGAGCCGTTCGCGGAGGTTCGGCTGAGCCGGGACGGCTCCGAGGTCGTCCAACCGATCGACAACACCCGGCTTCAGTGGGTCTGGCGGGGGGGCACCTTCGTCCGGGAACCCCGGTAGCGGCCGGTAGGGGAGACCGACTACCGGACTCGATGCGAGACACCGGATAGCGCAAGGCCATCGAGACTGTTGCCCTTCGTGACCTCGACCGCGCAGAAGGGGGGCGGGTGGCATAAAAACGGCAGTAGTGTCGAGATGCGCGCAAGATTGCTCGGTCCTCGGTCCTCGGTCCTCGGTCCTCGGTTCTCGGCGCCGGAACTTGCTCAAGTCGACGCAGACGGGAGCGTCCCCGCAAAGTACTGCCGCCGCAGACCAGGCAGCGTGCCGGGGGCTGCCACAGGATCAGGTGACTGTCCACCGTGAATCGCTGAGAACGTCGACGATTCGCCTCAGATGGCTCGCGTCCGTGTGACCCGGCCGGTGGTCAAGCGGACGCGCGCTCGAGGCGTTCGGCGATAACAGCGTGGATCGCCTCTGCGCAGGGAGCGTCAGATGCTTGGGTGTCGGCGTCCAGGGTATCGAAGGGTTTGAGCGCGTGGTGGTTGGGATCTTGCTCCAGCATCCACACAACCCAAGCGTTGTGGACGTCTTCTGGGCTCACGGAGCGGCCCTTGGTGAGTGCGAGCAATGCGTACAGTCGAAAGAGTGGCTTGAGGTCGCCGGTGGGCAGCAGCCGGGACGGGACGTGGCGCTGGATCTCGGTGGCGAGCTCGTCCACGTACGTCATGCGTTTACGTCTCGCACAATCTCGGCCAAGTAGATCAGCGCGAAGATCCACGGAACGACACGCTCGACGCGGCCGAGCTCCCGGTACTGGGCCACCCACGAGCGAAGCTCGCGGCGACGGAGACTGGACCTCAGCGTGACGGGCTCACGTCGGAGGCGCTTCCATTCGTCGCCGTAGACCCGGACGGGAAGACGCTCCTCCATCGCCAGAATGATGTCGAACTTGGCGCTGTTCAGGTCGCGGTAGCTCTTCAACAATGCCCACCACAACACTGAGACCAGGATGCCCGCCACGGCAAGAGTCCAACGGGCTGCATCGCTGACCATCACAGGAGCGCAACGACGCCCGTGTTCGCGGAGGAAGAAACTATTCGCTATCCCGCGGCGAGCGCAGACGCGGTCGGCCATCTCCACTGCGAGCCGGTAGATCTCGAAATGGCTACCGGGAAGCTCGGCGGCGGCCAGCGCTTCGGCGGCCTCCTCGGACGGGTCCGGTTCACGCTGACTGGCGCTCGCCATGCTGCTTCGGCAGCCGGAAGACCTACGGGGTGACTTCGGAACTCACGGTCGACGCCGACATCTCCGGAATGGCAGCCCGACGTCGGCCGGGTTCTTGCACTCTCCTCACGACCCGAACTGACGTCTCCGCAGCCGGCGACCCGCGAGCACTCCGAATACCGCCAGTGCCAGCAAGAGGAGGTTCACCGGCACCACATAGCTCAGGAAATCTTCCCGAGCACGGCCCGTGACGATGCTCAAAACGAAGTGCCCCAGAGGCAGAGAGGTGGCAATCACCCGAGCCAGGCGTTCGGTCAAGAGGGCACCGGCCGCCGCACCGGCGGTCAAGACGACGAGAAACGGTGCCCAGTCCACAACGCTCATCGCTGAGCCATCCCTATCGGATGGCGCGACGCCGACCTCCTCCACCACCACGCCACCAGCAGCGAGAGAGGCAAGACGCCCACGGCAGCGTGATCGAGTGCATGCCAGTTGTCCGGCACGTCAGCCCCCTCCGGCGTAGTGACGCAGAAGCCCGGAGGCTCAGCGCCCGCCAGGTCGGGAAGGACACACGGGTTCACGAGGTGCGGAACCAACTCGCTGCCAACCAAGATCAGAAGCGGTCCGCCCACCGCGACGGCGGCCAGCCCGACCCCCCTCCGCCGACGGCGGCGTCCAGCAGCCACCAGACTGAGCAGAAGGGCGAGCCCTCCGATCAGCAGCGCGAGACCGAGCAGCAAGACGTGCGCCATGAACGGCAGAAGAACCAACGCTGAGGCGCCATCCACGTCCAGACCCCAGCACGGTGGATCCGTACACGCGTCGGGCGGTCGATATGAAACAGCGGGGAACCAGGCAAGCGCCAAGAGCCCACTGGCCACGGAGACGACGCCAGCCGCCACAACGAGCACCACGCTGCAGCCAGCCAGACGCCTCGTCCACACGCGGCGAAATTTATCCTCCTCGAAGGGGCAACGGTCCTCTAGTTTCGCTGGATCCAGCCGCGAGCTCACCGGCCTCGCGCCTTCCGCCGCGCTACCGTCCCCGGTCACGCGGCTCGCGTCCATCCGCCACGTGGAGTGGTCCGCGCGCACCTGTCAGGAGGGCCGAGCTCCTGGGTGCGGAAGAACGTCCCGCCAGGAGTGCTGTGGCGCATAGCCGAGGAGGTCGCGGGCTTTGTCGATGGCGAAGAAAGTTTCGTCGCGCCCCATCTCGCGACGCACCTCGACCCCGTCGTAGAAGCGGTCCCGGATCTCCTGGGTTGACGCAGCAACGGACATGTCGGCGTTAGCGACGTTGAAGACCTCGTAGCCCAGCCCGTCGGTCTCCAGACAGCGCTGCGTCATCTGGGCGAGGTCACGCGTGTCGATGTAGGCGAAGAGGTTGCGGCGCCGCAACGACGGGTCGTCGAGGAAGGCCGGGAACAGCTCGGCGTACTCGTGCGGTTCGATGACGTTGTTGATCCGCAGGCCGTAGACGTCGGCGCCGGTGCGGGCCTGGAAGGAACGCGCCGTCACCTCCCCCGCGACCTTCGACATCGCGTAGGAGTCCTCCGGGACCGTCGGGTGATCTTCGTCGACCGGCACGTACTGCGGTCGCCGCTCGCCCTGGGCGAAGCAGATCCCGTATGTCGTCTCCGAGGAGGCGAAGACAACCTTACGGACCCCCAGCCGCGTCGCGGCCTCGAGCACGTTGTAGGTGCTGAGCACGTTCGTCGCGTAAGTCCTCATGTCGGACGCGAGCAAGATCCGCGGTAGCGCGGCGAAGTGCACGACGGCGTCGTAGGCGGGCTTCTGCACCGACTCAAGGTCGTCCATTGTGGCGAGCCCGGCCAGCGCCGAGTACGTCTCGCCCGCGTCGGTCAGGTCCACCCGTAGATCGGCCACCGCCGGATGCTCCAGCGGGACGAGGTCGGCGTTGGTGACGTGGTGACCCTGGTCGGCGAGGTACGGTGCGACGTGCCTGCCGGCTTTGCCGCTGCCGCCGGTAAAGAAGATGCGCATGCCTTGGTCAACCACCCGGACCGTCCACTACTTCCGCGCGCCAGCTAAGGCCGCTCCCGGAACCCCCGTCTCGTGACGGCGGAATCCTCGGACGACGTCGATGAGGCATCGCGGGCGGCCCGTGGTCGAGCCGCAGCACACGCAGCCGTGGAAGCGCCCTCGGGTCAGCGTTGCCGGTCTGTCCTAGCAGCCGAGGTGAACAGCACTGCCATGCTCACACCGGTCAACTGGTGCGAGAAGAGCCAGCACTCGCTGAGTGCCTTTGCGGTGCGCAATTCCGCCGCCAGCGAGCTGAAACGAGCGAGCCTCAGCGGCCTCGCTGGTGCGCCCGGTGGGAGTACGGTCAGCAGGTGTCCTTCGACATCGCTGCAAGCGCCTACGACCGATTCATGGGGCGTTGGTCCGGACCGTTGGCTGAGCAGTTCGTCGAGTTGACCGGCGTGCATGACGGGCAGCGGGTGCTGGAGGTCGGTTGCGGCCCCGGCGCCCTGACCGGTCGGCTGGTGGCGCGGCTGGGGCCGACCGGCGTCGTCGCGGTGGACCCATCGAACTCCTTTGTGGACGCGATCCGGTCGCGGTTCCCCGAGGTCGACGTACGTGTCGCGGCGGCCGAAGCGCTGCCGTTCCCGGACAACCAGTTCGACGCCGCACTGGCGCAGCTCGTCGTGCACTTCATGAGCGACCCGGTCACCGGGCTGTCCGAGAT
>JALZKQ010000017.1 GCA_030859165.1 Actinomycetota bacterium | reverse complement strand
GGCGCCACACCCCCAGCACGACCAGCGCCCCGAGCAAACCGCCCCCCGCACCGCGCAGCGCCGCGTCGTACGCCATCGCCCGCACCGTGGCTCGTACCGCCGCGAGCTCGCCCTGCGGTTGGCTGGCGATGAGGGCGTCGCGCCGGACCAGCTCCTCGAACCCGCCCGGGACGGCGACCGTGTCACGCACCGAGATGTCGACACCGAGGTCACCCGGCTGGTCGGTCGCGAGCCGCAGACGGGGCAGCAGCGGCCCGAAGTCGAGCGTGGCCTACCCGTCGAAGGTGGGTCGGACGGTGGCGTTGTGGGCGCCGACCACGACGTCAGCGATTCCACCCGGAAGGACGCGAACGCGGCCCCACCGCGACGCTCACGAACACGACGAGCAGATCACGGCGCGTAGCACCGCCCCCGGCGAGGGACGCCCGAAGGTAGCTGCCATGTCGGCGTGCAGCCTCTCACCTGGTGGATGGGACGAAATGTCAGGGCTCCCCTCGGGGTTCAACCCTAGATGCGGCATCAAGCACCCTCCCCGAAAGGAACAGCAATGACCCGTACGAGCACCCGTCCTGCCGACGCCTCGGGCACCTTCGCGATCGGCGGTGACCTCCCGGTCAACCGGCTCGGCTACGGCGCCATGCAGATCACCGGCGAGGGGGTGTGGGGGCCACCCAGGGATCCGGCGCAGGCGGTGGCCGTGCTCCGCCGAGCCGTCGAGCTCGGTGTGAACTTCGTCGACACTGCCGACTCCTACGGCCCGTACGTCAGCGAGGAGTTGATCGCGCAGGCGCTGCACCCGTACGACGGCGTCGTCGTGGCCACCAAGGCCGGCCTGGTCCGAACCGGTCCCGGCGGCTGGGTCCCCGTCGGGCGTCCCGCCTACCTACGTCAGCAGGTGGAGATGAGCCTGCGCCGGCTCCGTGTCGAGCGGATCGACCTGTTCCAGCTGCACCGCATCGACCCCGACGTGCCGCTCGCGGACCAGATCGGCGAGCTCGACGACCTGCGCACCGAGGGGAAGATCCGCCACATCGGGGTGTCCGAGGTCAGTGTCGACGAGCTCGAGGACGCCAGCAAGCTGACCGAGATCGCCACCGTGCAGAACCTGTACAACGTGGTCAATCGCAGCGCCGAGCCGGTGCTGCAGTTCGCCGAGGACAACGGCATCGGGTTCATCCCGTGGTTCCCGGTCGCCACCGGCGAGCTGGCCCGTCCTGGTGGCCCGCTGGACGAGATCGCCGCCGAGCACGGCGCGACCCCGGCCCAGCTGGCACTGGCCTGGCTGCTGCGTCGTTCGCCGGTGATGCTGCCGATCCCCGGCACCTCGTCGGTGGCCCACGTCGAGGAGAACATCTCCGCCGCCGAGGTCGTTCTCGGCACCGCGGAGTTCGAGCGTCTGAGCGCCGCCGCCGCCTGACACTGGCGAGGGGGTCCCCTGTGCCGAACCTATGGGCATGGGGGACCCCCTCGGCCATCAGCTGGCGCCAGACAGTGGACTCAACCCCAGTACAGCGAGTACGAGACGCTCGCACGCCCGTCCAGCGGGCTGTAGCGCCCCTGCAGCCGTATGCTCAGGTAGCCCAGGCGGGTCTCCAGGTTGGCCGAGCGAATGCGTTCGCTGCCCTCGGCGAGAGATGCCTTCCGGACCCAGGGGTCCACCGGGTCAGGCGACGTACCGAGCTGCTCGAGGCTCTCGCGCATCACCTGCGCCGCCTCCTGGAGAGACATCAGCGTCGTGTGCATGTCCATGCCCGTCGGCGGGGCGGACTCCACGTCGGGAGCGCCGGCATAACTGTCGGCGGCCACCAGGGTCACCTGCACCCGCAGCTCCCGGTCCGCTGGCAGCCGCAGGCGTACCGACGTCGGCTCGTCAAACCGCTGCGTCACCACCGCACTGCCGGTCTGCACGCCGAGATCCTCGCGCGCGGGTGGCTGTCGAAGGTCGTACGTCGTCACTGGTTCCTCCGTCGTCGCCGGCTGCTCCGTGCCGGATCCGGACCCCGTTGCGCATGCGGCGGACAGGCCGGCCAGCAGCGTGCCGGCAATCGCCACGGCGAGTCGCCTTCTCATCACTCGAAGGTAACCCGGACGTCCCAGTTGAGCAGGATGCCCACGATGTCGTCGAGGCGGTTCGCCAGCCGGTACTCCTCGATCCGGTCGGCGATGTCGGAGCCGATGATCTCCCGGGCCAGCTCCGGGTCGTCGCGCAGCAGCTCCTGGTACGCCGGGAGCGTGTCGTTCTCCACCAGGTCCCACCGGGTGTCGAAGTCCGCGAGGTTGCCGTCGGGCAGCGGGGTGTCGACGTGCACGCGCGGCAGCGGCACGCCGAGCCAGTCCAAGGCGGCACTGGTCGGGTTGACGTTCGTCGGGGTCACCGTGACCGTGAACGGGTCGTGCTCCGCGAGTGTCGCTGCGCCGGGGATGGACGGCCCGCCGATCGCGCCCATGAGGTAGGTCAACGGCAGGCCGGTGACGGGATGGTTCTTCATGTCCTGGTACGAGTCCTCGATGATGTCGTGCTGCTCGCGGTACAGCAGGTACTCGTTGCCCGCGGTGACGAGCGCCTCGTCCCCGCTCCAGCGTCCGTCGTGGATGTGCTGCCAGGCCTGCACGGTCGCGTCGGGGTTGCCGTTGTCGAACAGGCCCGCCTCGCGCATCTCCTCGATGGCCACCATCCCACCGCCCCGGTACGCCTCGTGGGATGCGGCCTGGTCGAAGAAGATGTCCTTCTGCATCTGCAGGAACGTCTGCTCGAAGAACTGCAGGTCCTCGGCCGTGAGGTCACCGCCGAGATCGGCGAGCGCTCGCAGCTGCTCGGGCATCAGCCCGCGTACGCCCGGCGGGAGGTCGCCCAGCCGCTCGCCCAGCTGGTCGGCGAAGTCGCGGATCGAGGCCAGGTCGAAGAAGCCGCTGGCGAAGGTGGGGCCGATCATGTTGGCCATCCCGGCCCACTGCATCCAGCCGTGGTCGAGGTAGAGGTCGCCGTAGTAGGTGTAGACCTGTTCGATGATGTCCTCGAGCGCGAACGCGCCGAGGGCGGGATCCCACGCGGACAGGTCGATGCCGGCGTTCTCGGCCGCGACGGTCACCCAGTACGTCTGGAGCAGGTCGCGGTAGTCCGGCGGATCCACGCCGAGGGCGCGCAGCAGATTCAGCTGGAGCTCGAGGTCCGAGGAGTCGGCGCCGACCGGTTGCGCGTAGTCGTCGAGCATGCCGAAGGCATTGAGGTTCGCGAGCATCTCGCGCCGCTGCGCCGGCGTCAACGTGAGGTCGGGCAGCAGGAGCAGCGCCTGTGGCGGCAGTGCGCCCGCGACCAGCAGCTGCGTGAGCACCCGGTCGGTCGGCCCGTCGTCCAGGAGGCCCGCGACCTCGTCGGCGTCCCCGTCCAGATCCTCGATCAGCCCTTCCCGCGCCTGGGTCAGCTCGTCCAGCAGCTGACGCCGGGCGGTCGCGACCCGGCCGGCGCGGCCCTGGTCGATCAGCCGTCGCTCCTGCGGTGTCTCGTCGCCGTCGTACTCCGGCGGGGCCACCCCGAAGTCGTCGGCACTCGCGCTGGTCCAGCGCCGGTTGATGTCGTCGATACCGTCGTTGTGGTCGACGACGTGGCGCATCCACATGATGAGCGCACCGTGGGCGACCATCGCCGCGCCGGACACCTCGGTCCCGCTGCTCTGGAGGGGGAGCACGGCGGCTGCGAGCGGCTGGACCAGCGTGCCGCTCGTCCCCGCCACAGCGGGCCGATGGGCACGCGTCACGTCGTCGACGAGCGCCGACAGGCTGGTCGACGAGGTCGACAGGGGGTCAGCCGCGGCCGCGATGCTGTGCGGATCGGCCCGGTACGGCGGGAACAACCCGCCGCTGCCGGCCCCTGCGTCGAGCATCGCCTCTCCCCCTCCGGCCCCCCCGCGCTGTGCCTGTCGAGGACGAACGGTACGACCGCGCGGGGTCACCGCCGGAGGCGTCCGAACGGTCAGCCCCCCGACGCCACCTGGTCGCGGACGCAGCGCAGCCAGGCGTCGTCGGCGCCCACCGTGACCAGCCGCTGGGTGGCGCGGGTGAGTGCGACGTACAGCGTGCGCCATCCCGCCTCGGACTCCTGCGTGATCTCCCCCGGTGCGACGACGACCACGGCATCGAACTCCAGGCCCTTGGTGTCCAGCCCGTCGAGCACGCTGACCCGGGGGTACGTGCCGGCGAGCCACGTGGAGACGTCGGTCCGGCGGCGGGCCGGCACGATGACGGCCACGGTTCCGTCGACGGCCTCGACCACCACCGCGACCGCCTCGCGAACGCCCGTCTCGAGGTCGTCGACCAGCCGGTGGTCGGGGTGGACGCCGGTGCGTCGTACCGCGTACGGAAGGTCGGGATCACGCACCGCGAGCCGGGCCACGTCGGCGGCGAAGTCGAAGATCTCCGCGGAGTTGCGGTAGTTGGTCGACAGCCGGAACTCGTGCAGGGCCTTGCCGGTCAGCGCCCGCGCCCGCGCGTCGAGCGCTTCTCGCGGCGTCGGCCACGAGGACTGCGCCGCATCCCCCACGACCGTCCAGCTGGCCCGACGACCGCGCCGGCCGAGCATCCGCCACTGCATCGGTGACAGGTCCTGCGCCTCGTCGACGAGCAGGTGCGCGTACGAGTCGTCCTCGGTGCGACGGGTCGATCGCTGCTGGTCGTCGACCTCGAAGCTCATCGGCTGCTTCGGCGTGTCCTGGCGCAACAGGGCGTTCAGGCGGTCGCTCACCCCTTCGACCACGCCCGGCTCGTCTCGGCCACGGTCGTCCTCGGGGACGTCGCCGAGCAGGTAGCGCAGCTCGTCGATCAGCGGCACGTCCTCCATGCTCGGTGCCGTGCCCGGCGACCACGAGCGCAGCAGGGTGTCGACCTCGTCGGCGTCCAGCAGACCGCGGGCGTACAGCCGCAGGCGGTCCGGGTCGTGCAGCCAGGCCCACACCTCGACCGAGTCCAGGGCCGGCCACCAGGTACGTACGAACGCGGCGAAGCCGTCGTCCCCGGTGAGTTCGGCGACGAAGTCGTCCCGGCCGCGCTCGCGACCGCGCTCGCCCCTGACCTGGCGCCACAGCAGGTCGAGGAGTGTCCGCTCGACACGGGACCAGGCCCGGTTGCGCTGCTGGCCGCCGCCGAGCAACTGCCGCCGCACCTGGCGCAGCTCGCGGTGCGACAGCACCAGCCGGTCGTCGCGATAGAACCAGCGGAACTCCGCCGGCGCGCCGGGCACGTCGTCGCGCACCGCCCGGGCCAGCAACCGGCGCATGCGGTCCGACCCCTTCACCGCGGCGGCCGCCGGGTGGTCGTGGTGGCGCGCCCGCACTCCGTCGACGACCTCGCCGAGGCTTCGCAGCGTGACCGCTGTCTCCCCCAGGCTGGGCAGCACGCGCTCGATGTAGCTCATGAAGACGGCGGACGGCCCGACGACGAGGACACCGCCGGTCTCGAAGCGTCGACGGTCGGCGTACAGGAGGTAGGCCGCGCGATGCAGCGCCACGACGGTCTTGCCGGTGCCCGGTCCACCGCCGATCGTGGTGACGCCGCGACTCGGCGCCCGGATCGCCTCGTCCTGCTCCTTCTGGATGGTCGCGACGACCGAGTGCATCCGGTCGTCACGAGCCCGGCTGATCTGCGCCAGCAGCGCCCCTTCACCGACGACCGCCATGTCGTCGGGTGCGGTGTCTGCGTCGAGCAGCTCGTCCTCGACGCCGATCACCGTGCGGCCACGGCTGCGCAGGACCCGGCGACGGACCACACCCTGCGGCTCCTGCGCGGTTGCCTGGTAGAATAGACCCGCGGCGGGCGCACGCCAGTCGAGCAGCAGCACCTCGCGGTCGGTGTCGCGGAGCCCGAGTCGTCCGACGTGGTGGACCACGCCGTCCACCAGGTCGAGCCGGCCGAAGACCAGTCCCTCGTGGGCGGCGTCCAGGATGGCGATCCGCTTGGCGGACTGGAACACCATCGCGTCCCGCTCCACCAGGCCGCCTTCGTGGCCGAGGCTGCCGCGGGCGTACCCCTCGACCGCGAGTGCCCGCGCGTTGCGTGTCGACTCCTCGAGCCGGACGTACACGGTGTCCACGAACTCCTGCTCGTGGGTGATCTCTGCGGCGGCGACGGCCTCGTGCGAGGGGTGCTCCGACACGCGTCTCCTCGGGTTGTGCAGTTCGGGCGAGCAGGCAACTCTACGCGCCGCGACCGGTCGCGCGCCTCAGGCACCGGCAGAGGACCAGGATGAGCTGATGGTGCGGGCGCGGTCCTGCGGGCGGACCGACCTGCGACGGTTCAGCCCGAAGGCTTGGACCCCGCAAGGAAGGCCTGCATGGCCGCCCGCGCCTCGTCGGTGGCGAACAGCAGTGCCGAGGCTCGCGCGACCTGCTCGCCCAGCTCGTCGATGCGCCGCAGCAGTGCGCGGTTGAGCAACGCCTTCGTCTCACGCAGCCCCTGCGCGCTCGCGCCGACCCACCGGGCGGCGACCTCGGCGACCGCCTCGTCGAGCTGCTCGATCGGCACCGCGCGCGTGACCAGCCCGATGCGCGCGGCCTCGTGGGCGTCGAAGCCGCCCCCGGACAGGTAGGTCTCCGAGGCTGCCCGGGCGGTCAGTCGTGGCAGCGTCGTCAGCGAGATCACCGCCGGCGCGAGCCCGAGCAACACTTCGGTGAACGCGTACGTCACGGTGTCCGCGCTGATCACGACGTCGCAGGCGCCGATGATGCCGAGACCGCCGGCGCGTACCGGCCCGTGCACCCGCGCGACCACCGGCACGTCCAGCGCGACGATGGCCCGCTGCAGAGCAACCATGGCACGCGCCCCGGTCTCCATTCCCTCGCTCGCGGCCTCGCGCATGTCCGCCCCGGCGCAGAAAGCCGGCCCGTCCGCCGCGATCACCACCGCGCGGACGTCGCCGCTGCGCCCGACCGTGTCGAGGTGCTGCATCAGCTCCGACACCAACTGCTTGCTCAATGCGTTGCGGTTGGCCGGGCTGTCCAGCGTGATCCTGGCGACGGCATCGGCGACGTCGAGGCGTACGAGCGCGTGATCGGTCATGGGCGGCATCCTTCCCCAGCCCTCCGGCCCCGCCACCCCGGCCCCGCTGGGGGTAGCCATCTGGCGGAACACGCCCGGCGTGTCGCGCCATATGCCTACCCCCAGCGGATCAGGTCGCGCGTCCCAGCACCAGGAGCGCCGCCGCGGCCAGTGACACGAGCGTCCGTACGTGGTTCCACGCCGTCCACCTCGTCCGGTAGTGCTGCCAGAGCTCGGCACCGGTGGCGCTGTGCGGGTCCACCGCGTCCAGCGCGTCGTTGAGCGGCACGTTGATCGCCATGGTCAGCGCGAACCCGCCGACGATGAAGGACAGCCCTCCCGCCAGCCGCCAGGCCGCCCCCGGCTCGTCCCACGTGAACGGCGCCGAGCCCGCCACGAAGGCCGAGCCGGCAATCGCGACGACGAACACCAGGCCGAACACCGGGTTGCGGATCGCCGCGTTGAAGGACTGCATGGCGAGGATCGCCTGCTCGGCGGGCAGCCGCCCGAGTCCGGGCATCACGCTGACCGAGAAGGCCAGGAACAACCCGGCCACCAGGGCGCACCCCAGTGCCGCGGCCAGCGTCACGGCGTCGATCACGTGGGTCGTCATGCCGCGCCTGCCTGGCGCCACACTCCCGTCGCCGCGGTCGTCGATGCCCAGTCGGCGAAGTCGCGCGGGGCGCGGCCGAGCACCCGTTGGACGCCGTCGGACAGGTGCTCGCTGAGCCCGCGTCGTACGACGGCGAACAGGTCGCCGAACATGTCGGCCACATCGCGGGGCACGCCGTACCTGGCCAGCTCGGCGACGTACTCCTGCGGCGTCGGCGAGACGAAACGGACGTGGCGACCGGACGCGCGAGCGATCTCGGCGGTGGCCTGCGCGAAGGTGAGGGCGCGAGGTCCGGACAGCTCGTACGTCTGTCCGGCGTGACCGTCCCGGGTCAGGGCGGCCACCGCGACGGCGGCGATGTCGTCGGCGTCGATGAACGACTCGGCGCCGTCGCCGGTGGGCGCCCGCACCTCGCCGGCGAGGACCCCGTCAAGCAGGAAGGCCTCGCTGAAGTTCTGGGCGAACCAGGCGGGGCGCAGGATCGTCCACGGCAGCCCACTGCCGCGGACGGCGTCCTCGATTTCAAGACTGGCCTGGTAGACGGGCGCGTCACGTCCCGGGCTGCCGACACCCCGTCCGGACTGCAGCACCAGCCCGGTCACGTCGTGGCTGGCCGCGAGACGCGCGAACGCGGCCACCCGCGAAGCCGCTCCGGGCTCGTGCGGAGGCACCAGGTACGCCGCGCCGACGCCGGTCAGCACAGGCTCCCAGGTGGACTCGTCGTAGAAGTCGAAACGGTGGTCGCTGGATCGGGACGCCGCCCGGACCGGCAGGCCGAGGTGCCGCAGGGTAGTGGTGACGCGGCGACCGACCTTGCCGGTGCCGCCAAGGAGCAGGATGGGTGAGTTCGTCATACGAGCAGTCAAGCGCCCACCGGAAAGACTTCCAATGACCAAGACGCTCAACTCCATGCCTGTGCGTCTATGATGGTGCGATGGATGCTCTCAGCGACCTGCTCGACGGTGCGCGGGCGGACGGAGCGCTGTTCAGCCGGTGCGTCTTCGAGCCGCCTTGGTCCCTGCGCATCGCCGACCGGGCCCCCCTCGCCCTGGTGTTCACACTGCGCGGTGACGCCTGGCTCCTGCCCGACGGCGACGACTCGCCGGCGTTGATCCGCCCCGGTGACGTCGCGATCATCCGCGGCCCCGCCCCGTACACGGTGGCCGACGACCCGTCGACGGCCCCGCAGATGATCGTCCACCCCGACGGGCGGTGCGCCAGTCTCGACGGCAGCGACCTGGCCGACGAGCTGCGCCTCGGCACCCGCACGTACGGTGATCGGCCGGACGGCTCGACCGTCGTGATCAGCGGCACGTACCAGCTCAGCGGCGCGGTCAGCGCCCGGCTGCTGAGTGCCCTGCCCCGGTTGCTGGTCGTGCCGCACGAGTACGCCCGAGGGGCCATGATGGGGCTCGTGGCCGCCGAGGTCACCTCCGACGAGCCGGGCCAGCAGCTCGTGCTCGACCGGCTGCTCGACCTGGCCCTGATCGCCACGTTGCGCGCCTGGTTCGCTCGGCCCGAGGCGCAGGCACCGGCGTGGTACCGCGCGCAGAGCGACCCGGTCGTCGGCCCGGCCCTGCGGTTGATGCACGTGGCACCCGCCGATCCCTGGACCGTGGCGACCCTGGCCGAACGGGTCGGGGTGTCCCGGGCCTCGTTCGCCCGCCGGTTCGCTGCCCTGGTCGGCGAGCCTCCGATGAGCTACCTGACCGGGTGGCGGATCACGCAGGCGGCCGACCTGCTCCGGCGCAGCGACGCGACCACCGAGTCGATAGCCCGGCAGGTCGGCTACGCGGACGCCTTCGGGTTCAGCGCCGCGTTCAAACGTCTCCGTGGCGTCAGCCCGACCCAGCACCGCAGGGACAGCGCACCGATCAGCGAGTTGGGTCACGCCGATCCGTGACTTATCGGGCACCGATCCGCGCGTTATCGGGCACCGATCCGCGTGCCATCGGCGGCCAACGGTTGAGCCGAGAAGCGTCGCCCGGCTTGAGCCACGAGCCACCACCCGTCGATCGCAGGCAGGTCGGCGGCGATGTCGACCTCACGCTGCCGACGTCATCCTTTTGCACGCAGCCACGGCCGGACTCGTGACTGTTCACTCGCGTCACTCGCGGATCGCCGGCCGGTAAAGCGCGGATCGGCGGCTGCAATCGCGGATCCGTGGCCGACATTGCGCGGATCGGTGCACGATAAGGCGCGGATCGGTGACGGGCGTGCCAACGCTGCAACGGCGCCGGTGCCCACCAGTTCGCCCGGCCCATCAGCGTCATCACCGCCGGCTCCAGCATCCGTACCACCGTCGCGTCGACCGCCACCGCGAGTGCGAGCCCGAACCCGACCTGCTTGACCGCTGAGGACCCACCGGCGACGAAGCCAGCGAAGACAGTAGCGCCGCCGCAGTGACGACCCGACCCGTGGCCTGCAGCCCCACCGCCACGGCGTGGTCGTGGTCGCCGGTGCGCCGTCACGTCTCGGCGATCCGGCCGAGCAGAAACACCTCGTAGTCCATCGAGAGCCCGAACGCATCCCGTGCGCGATCCGTTGCGCTCGGCCACCACCGCCGCCTCGGACTCCGCGACCCGCAGCCGCTCCAGCTGCTCGGCCCCCGCCTCGGCCTGGCCGGCATGCTCGCGGCGGTTGCGGGCGTTGTCGCCGAGCAGCCAGGCGGTGGCGAACAACAGTACGTCCACGACGATGAACTCGAGGTCCGAGAGCGACCGGTCGGCTGCGTACGCGGCGGCGATGCCGACGGTGGCGATCACTGCCGCGGCGTACGCGAGCCGCGCTCGGCGTACGCGGCCACCGTGTACAAGGCCACGAGCCCCACGTACTCGACCGGAGGCGGCGGCAGGCTCGTGAGGCCGTACCCCATCGCCAGCAGTGCGGCCACCAGTGCTGAACGGGAACCTCCGGCGCGCCGCGAGCGGAAGTCATTGCCCGGCGACCAGCGCGTACGCCCAGCCCGGGACGTCCGCGCACCCGCACTGTTCGGTGCGGATCAGCGGCAGGGTCCTCAGCACGAAGACGGCGGCCGCGATGAGCGGGTCGGTGACTGGCTTGGCGCGGCGCCAGGCGGACAGGTCGTGCATCACGTGCCGGGTGTGGCAGCGCAGCCGCGTGAACGGCTCCCTCTCACAGGTGATTGGCTCGGTGGCCGGCGAGAACGAGCGCGCACCCGACCTCCACCGGGTACGGCGGCCACGGACTCTGCTGGCTGCTGCCGTCGCAGACCCAGCCGCGGCGCCGGTAGAAACGGCGGGCCCGCTCGTTGGCCTCGAGCACCCACAGGCGGGCGGTGGTGGTTCCGCCCCGGCGCCACGCGTCGAGCACGCGGGCGTGCAGGTCGTCGGCGAGACCGGTGCCGAAGCGGTCGACGGCCACCGCCAGATGGCGCAGGCTTCCAGGGTCGTACGCCGCGAAACCCACCAGCTCGTGATCCGAGTACGCCGCGAGCGTCACGACGTCGGGGTCCTCGAGCACCAGTCGCCAACGCGCGAGCACGCTGTCGTACGGGTAGGGCAGCTCGGGTGCGAAGATGTGCGCGAGTGCCACCCTGTTGGTGCGTTCCTCCAGCGTCGCGAGCGCGGCCGCGTCCGCGGGGGCGGCGCAGGCGATGACCGTGTCGGCGTCCACGCCGGGTCGACGACGGGTCACGGTCGGCGGGGCTCGGCGGTGGTCACCAGGGCCCGGTCGTTGCAGTGACTGGCCATCGACGCTCCTGTTCGTGGTGGTGCCGCACGCCGACCCCCTGCACCGCAACACAGGCGTACCGGACTCCCCGCCCGGACATGCGAAGAGCGCGGCATGCAGGCCCGAGCCTTGCACGCCGCGCTCCTTGCCGGCGGGCGCCGGGGACGGTATCCCGACGCCCGGTCGTCACTGGCCTCGCGGCCGGTTCCGGGTCCCGCTGGTCACTGCGCCGCCGGCGGCATCAGTACGGTGTCGATCAGGTAGACGGTGGCGTTCTGGGTCTGGACGCCACCGCAGATCACGGCGGACGCGCCATTGATCGTCAGGTTGTCCGGCTCGCCCTCGACCATCAGCTCCGGCCCGGCGAGAGTCGGGTACGAGCCCGAGAGCTCCTGCGGCTCGATCCGCTCGGGCAGCACGTGGTAGGTGAGGATCGTCTGCAGGTGGCGGTGACGGCCTGATCGGCCTCGGGCTCGTCCTCGGTGGGCTGCTCCTCGGCAGTGTCGTCGGTCCCGCCGTCGGCGGCGGCGACCTCGTCGTCGCTGCCGCAGGCCGCGGTGAACATCGCCAGAGAGGCAACGGCACCGACAGCGATGCTCTAGCGAATGGTCATCGTGCGCATGGTGTTCCCTTTCATATGAGGACTGGTGTCCCGTGTCATGCCACCGAGAAGGTGATGGTGTGCCACCCGAAAGCGCCGTCCGGGAGTGGCCTCGCCGAATCGGATGTCTGTGTGTCGCCGTCCTGGTCGATCGCCCGGACGGTGAGGGTGTGGCTGCCCGGCGTCGGATCCGGCCACGTGTGCTTCCACATCCGCCAGGTGTCGACGGAGTCCTCGGTACCGAGGACGGCTTGGAGCCAGTCCCCTCGGTCGATCTGAACCTCGACCCTGGCGATACCGGTCGTCTGCGCCCAGGCGACGCCGCCCCGCTTCTGGATGGGTCGATGATGGAACCATCCTCGCGCCGTGACGCACACTTCCGCATGCCGCTCACGGGCGGGCGGTGCGCACCTCAGGGACGGATGAGGGAGGCGTACAGGTCACGGGTGGCCTGCGCGATGGTGTCCCAGCTGAACGCCTCGACCGCACGGACCCGCCCGGCGCGGCCCATGGCGGCCGTACCCTCGACGTCGCTCACCGCCTCGACGAGTGCCGCGCCGAGGTCGGCCACGAAGCGTTCGTGGTCCAGCGGCCGGCCGGACCCGTCGCCGACCTGCTCGATCGGCACCAGGCGACCGGTCTGCCCGTCGACGACCACCTCGGGGATCCCTCCGGTCGCGGTCGCGACCACGGCCGTCTCACAGGCCATCGCCTCGAGGTTGACGATCCCCAGCGGCTCGTAGATCGACGGGCAGGCGAACACGGTCGCCGCGCTCAGCAGGGCCACCACGTCGACACGCGGCAGCATCTTCTCGATCAGCACGACCCCAGCCCGGGTGGCCCGCAGCTTCGCGACCAGCGCCTCGACCTCGGCGGCGATCTCCGCGGTGTCGGGTGCTCCGGCGCACACCACCAGCTGGACCCCGGCAGGCAGGGCACCAGCAGCGCGCAGCAGGTACGGAAGTCCCTTCTGCATCGTCACGCGCCCGACGAACAGCACACTCGGACGGTCCGGTTCGACCCCGAGCCGGCGCACCCGGTCGGGATCCTGGCGCGGCCGCCAGTCCTGGGTGTCGATGCCGTTGTAGACCACCTCGACCTTGGCGGGATCGACCGCCGGATACGCGCGAAGCAGGTCGGTGCGCATCGACGAGCTCACCGCGACGACGGCGTCGGCGGCCTCGACGGCTGTTCGTTCGGCCCAGGAGGACAGGGCATAGCCGCCGCCGAGCTGGGCGGCCTTCCACGGTCGCAGCGGCTCCAGGGAGTGCGCGGTCACCACGTGCGGAATCCCGTGCAGCAGGGACGCCAGGTGGCCGGCCATCCCGGCGTACCAGGTATGGGAGTGGACCAGATCGGTGCCTGCGCACGCCTGCGCCATCGACAGGTCCGAGCCAAGGGCCTGCAGCGCCGGGTTCGCCTGCGCCAGCTCACCGGGCGTCGGGTACGCACGCGCATCGGCGTCGTCGCGTGGCGACCCGAAGCAGCGGACCCGGGTGTCCACGTCACCGCGGGCCCGCAACGCACGGACCAGCTCGGCGACGTGGACGCCGGCTCCGCCGTACACCTCCGGCGGGTACTCCCGGCTCAGGACGTCGACTCGCATCCGCACACTCCTTCGGCCCGTCGCGCAACAGGTCCCCAAGCCCTAGGGTCACGGCATGCAGCGAGCCACACGCAGTCCACGGGTCCTGACGATCGTCCTGGCAGGTGGGGAAGGCAAGCGTCTCATGCCGTTGACCGCGGACCGGGCCAAGCCGGCGGTTCCGTACGGGGGCACCTACCGGCTCATCGACTTCGCGCTGTCCAACGTGGCGAACTCCGGCTACCTGAAGATCGTCGTGCTCACCCAGTACAAGTCGCACAGCCTGGACAAGCACGTGACCACGACGTGGCGCATGTCCACCCTGCTGGGCAACTACGTCGCTCCGGTGCCGGCCCAGCAACGGCTGGGCAAGCGCTGGTACCTCGGTAGTGCGGATGCGATCTACCAGAGCCTCAACCTTTTCCGGGACGAGCGGCCGGACATCGTGGTGGTCGTCGGTGCCGATCACGTCTACCGGATGGACTTCTCGCAGATGGTGGACGCCCACGTCGAGTCGGGCGCCCCGGCCACCGTGGCCGCGATCCGGCAGCCGATCGCGCTCGCCGACCAGTTCGGCGTCATCGACGTGGATCCGGCTGCGACCGGCTCGATCCGGGAGTTCCTCGAGAAGCCGACGACGCCAGCGGGCCTGCCCGACGCGCCGGAGGAGGTGCTCGCCTCCATGGGCAACTACGTCTTCGACGCCGATGCCCTCGTCGACGCGGTCACCCGCGACGCCGACCTCGAGGGGTCCATGCACGACATGGGCGGCGACATCGTGCCGGCGTTCGTGGCGCGCGGCGAGGCCGGCGTCTACGACTTCCGCGACAACGACGTGCCGGGGTCGTTGCCCCGCGACAAGGACTACTGGCGCGACGTGGGGACTCTCGACTCCTACTACGAGGCGCACTTGGACCTCGTCTCCCGGCTGCCGGTCTTCAACCTCTACAACGGCGACTGGCCCATCTACACCGACTACGGACCGTACCCACCGGCGAAGATCGTCCAGGGGTCTGGCCAGACGGTCGGCCGAGCCTTCGACTCCATCGTCTCGCCCGGGGTCGTGGTCAGCGGTGGACAGGTCAAGGCGTCGGTGCTCTCGCCCGGGTGCTTCGTCGACGCAGACGCGCAGGTCGATCAGTCCGTGCTGCTCAACAGCGTCACCATCGGGCCCGGTGCGGTCGTGCGAGGGGCGATCCTGGACAAGAACGTGGTCGTCCCCGCCGGGGTGCGGATCGGTGTCGACGCCGACGAGGACCGGGCACGCGGGCTGACCGTCACCGACTCCGGGCTCGTCGTGGCCGGCAAGGACCAGCCGATCTAGTCCTGACCCTGCCGGCCGGGCAGGCGAGTGACGCACTCTCGACGCCGAACCCGAGTGCCCGAATCAGAGCCGCGGGAACAGCACCCGGTCCGGTTGACAGGTGGAGCGACGTGGCGGCAGCTTCCGGTTCACGAGGTATGCCGAGAAGCGATTCGTGACGCAGCGGCTCTGGCCGATCGCACCGTGGCCCCAGGCTTCCAGCTCGACCAGCCGGGAGCCGGTCATGAGGCGCTGCAGGGCTCGCGCGCCTGGGATCGGGGTGGCCGGGTCGAAGGTGTTGCCGACGATCAGCAGTGGCGTGCTGGTGCGCTTCTTCCAGGGCCACCGAACGCGTCGGCCGAGCTGCCCGGCCACAGCGCGCAGGGCGAGGACAACCAGGTCCACAAGCGGCCGAAGCCGCCGCCCCCACGCTGCTCGTCCCTCTTCGCCGCGCTGATCCACGCCCGAGGGTTTGGCGGGTTGACGCTGTCGGCGCAGGCAACGCCCTCGAAGCCGGGCGAGACGGTGAACCGGCGGTGACCCGACTCGATCCGACCAGCGCTGTAGGGACCGACAACGGCTCGTTCGACCACAGCGTCCTCGAAGTCCTCCCTCAGCCCCCGGGCATCAACGGACGCCTGCTGCCTGCGGTTGCCGAACGCGACACGGTACAGAAACTTGAGGCTGCGCATGGCGGGCGGTAGCCCGAGCGGTCGTACATGGGCCCGAGTGACAACGCGATCAGGTCGGCATAGCTGAACGTGGTCCCGTTGCCGAGGTCGATCGGGCTGCCGCGCTGAGCGCAGGCGCCACGCAGCCTCGCATTGAAGCCGAGGACACGACGGGTCTGCTGCTGGTTGTACGGGAAGGCGAACGCCGGACAGCTGGCGCGCTTGGTGAACGTGCACCGCACCGGCGTGCTGCCGCCGATCCCGCGCGGGTCGATGCCGACGATGTCGAAGCGGGCCCGCACCTGCGGTCCGAGCAGCGCCGCCGCGGCCAGGACGAAGTCCCGCGAGGCGCCGCCCGGGCCGCCCGGGTTCACGAACAGCGTGCCGATCCTGCGGTTCGGCCGGCCTGACGCCGGCCGCTTGGCGAGCGCCAGCGTGGTCTTCACGCCACCCGGGCGGTCGTAGTCCAGCGGCACCTTGACCGATGCACAGCGCAGACCCTCCAGCGAGTTGTCGGTGGCATCGGACGTAGTCGATGTCCGGCACTCGGAGCCCACTCGCAGCCACGGGCTCGGATGTCGGCCCTGGTGGGTGCTGGATGATGTGGACGTCTCATGTGTGCCCCCAGGGTGTGCTGCTGGTCCGGTCGGGACCGGCTGCACCCACGCTAGCCCCCGGCGTGGGGTGCGGACACCGTCCCGGGCGCCAGCCGTGCGAGTTCGTCGGCAAGTGCCGCGACGCTGGTGACGATCGCGTGGGCTGCGGGCCAGTCGACAACGGGTACCCGCCCCCTGTCCGCGTTGACAACCTCGTCGCTCCAGGGGAGGACGCCGGCCAGAGCGAAGCCGTGGCGGTCGCAGAACTCCGCGATCGCGGTCTCGTCCTGCGTCGAGCGCACCTTGTTGGCTACCACCGCCACGCGACGTACCGGGAGCTCTGCCACCAGGGCGGCCATGCGGCGTACGGTCTCGAGGGACCGGTAGTAGGGCTCGGCGACCAGGCAGATCGTGTCGACGTGGCGGACGGTACCCCGGCTCAGGTGCTCGGGCGACGCCTCCATGTCCACGACGACGAAGCGCTCCCCGGCACCCAGATCCTCGAGCAGGGACGACACGACAGCGTGCGCCGCGCACAGGCAGCCCTCGTCGGCGTGCGCCGGAGCCCCCATGCCGAGCAGGCGTACCCCGTCGGGAGCGGTCAAGGCGTACCTGGCCAGCACGTCGTCGATGGGCTCGGTCAGCCCGGTTCCCCCGATCCGCCGTGATACCAGCGACGACGGCACCGGTCCCAGCCGGGCGGCCGATTCCGGGGGTACGCCGAGCGCTACAGCCAGGTTGGGATTGGCGTCAGCGTCGAGTGCGACGACCGATTGACCGGAGCGTGCGGCCAGCCGGGCGAGGGTGGCGCTGATCGTCGTCTTGCCCGCACCGCCCTTCCCGGCGACGGCGAGTCTCACAGCGCCGGGTCGTGCTGCTCGGCGACCTTCTGGTAGCGACCGTGGTACGTGGCCAGCGAGCGTGCGACCTGCGCCAGCGACCCGGCGAAGACGTGCAGCCATTCCCGTCCCTCGTCGGTCAGCTGGTAGGTTCGTCGCGCCGGGCCGGCCGTGGACGGTTCCCAGGTCGAGCGGACCAGCCCGTCCTCGTCCATCGCCCGCAGGCAGCGGTAGAGCCCGCCGGGATCGACCCGGTCCAGGCCGAGGGCGCCGACCTGGTCGAGCAACTCGTAGCCGTGGGCCGTCCCCTCGGCCAGCAGCAGGAGCAGGCACGGCCGCAGGTAGTTGCGCGGCAGTCCCACCGACGCCTCGTCCCCGCCGATGCCGCCGTTCATCCGGCCTGCCCGGGTGCCCGCTCCGCGGCGCAGGCGAGGGCCTCCTCGACGGAGTTCTGGCACCAGCAGTCGGCGCTGCACTCGCCATGGGTCGGGCGGGTGAGGTCGGAGAAGCTGAGCGCGAACTCGGTCTTGCCCTCGGCCAGGCCGGCCTCCGACATGACGTAGCCATCGGGGACGGGCTCAAGGTAGCCGTCCGCGGCCAGTCGGTCGAGGTAGCCGACCCCGACCTCCGCCTCGACGCCGAGGAAACGTTCCAACAGGGCGGCGTCCACGACCTCACCGAGCCCCTCGCCCCGCAGCCAGTACATGACTTGCAGGATCTCGCTGCGCCAGTACAGCGCCTTCAGCGCCTCCGACTTGGGAGGGTGCAGCTGGTCCATGCTCAGGAACTCCTGACCGTGGCCGCGGCCTCGTCCGCACGCGCATCGGCGAGGTGGGCGAGATCGTCGAGTGCGCCGGCGATCACGCCGAGCTGGTCGTTGACGGTGAGCACGGCCGGACCGATGACCTCGCACTGGGTCTCGATGGCCCGCACCCCGAACGCGACCTTGCCGAGCAGCACCGAGGTGCGGCGCAGCGACGCAGCGATGCGCAGGAGGTAGTACACGAGCACGACCGCGACCAGCACGATCTCGAGGATGGTCAGGACGACCAGCAGCGCGGTCACCGAAGCCCTCCCCCGGAATGGTCCGCGGACACGTCGCCGGTCGCTGGCGTGGGTGCGGTCGGCGGCCCACTCAGCAACTGGACGTGCAGGCCAGCCTCCTCGGTGAGCAGGTCGAGGCGGTCGGACGTCGCGCCCAGCAGCCACGTCGTGGCGGTGTTGCGCGCAACCTGCTTGCCGGCCGCCCACACGAGTCCGGCGCCCCGCTCGACCCGATGAACCTGGCGCAGCAGCATCTCCAGGAGCACCACTGCGACGACCGCCACCACGAGGCCGAGCGCGAGGGCGATCGACCAGTACCCCTCGTCGCTCATGGGCGAGCGCCCGGGGTCAGGCTGATCCGGGCGGCGGCCGCGGCACGGACGATCCGCTCGGCGGCCGTGACGGTGTCCCCGAGCTGCCACAGCCCGGCAGTGCCGTCCCGGACGTTGTCCAGGCCGACCAGGATGGCTTCCGCCTTCTCGGCCGTACGCCGGGCACCGTTGATCAGGAGCAGCAGCACCACCACCACGACGGCCACCACGACTGCGCCGATGACGTAGCCCAGGGTCCATCCGTTCACGGGTCCTCCAGGTGTGCTTCGACCAGGTCCAGCACGCTACACGTGATCACCGGCTATGTGTATGGTGCACCTACGACGCGATGTGACACACGACATCCGCCCTGTCGCGACTCAGGAGCAGCAGATGGCAGATCGATCGACGAGATCCCCGCAGCTCTCCACGCGCACCCCGTCCCAGGAACTGCTGGACGCGCTCGGGCCGGTCACCGGCTACCACGACACGAGCGAGCTGGGTGCGTTCGGGATGCCCTCGGGAGCGATGACCGAGGACATGCTGGCCGGCGAGGCGATCGCATCTGAGGCGACCCGGTTCGGTCCGTTGGAGAAGGTGCACGCCTTCTGGTTCGCCGGTATGAGTTGTGACGGGTGCAGCGTCGCCGCGACGGGGGCGACCAACCCGTCGGTGGAGAGCATGATGCTCGGTGCGCATCCCGGGATCCCCCGCGTGGTCCTGCACCACCCGGTCCTCAACATGGAGTCCGGACCGCACTACCTGCGCCCTGCCGAACAGGCGATCGAGGGCACGCTCGGGGCTCCGTACGTCGTCATTCTCGAGGGGTCGATCGCGGACGAGGTCGTGGCCCACGCAGCGGGCGGCTACTGGTCTGCGACGGGCGAAGAGCCGTGGGGCCCCGACGGTGAGCTGCGCTCGGTCAGCTCGACGGAGTGGATCGCCCGGCTGGCGCCGAATGCCGCCGCGATGATCGCCATCGGCACGTGCGCCACCTGGGGCGGCGTGCCCTCGGCGGAAGGCAACCCGACCGGCGCCATGAGCCTGATGGACTTCCTCGGCAAGGACTACCGGTCAGTCCTCGGCGTCCCCGTCGTCAACATCCCCGGATGCCCGCCGGTCGGTGACAACTTCACCGAGACCGTTGCGGCCGTTCTGTATTTTCTGCAGGGCTTCGGCCCGCTGCCGGAGTTCGACGAGCTCGGTCGCCCGGCCTGGCTGTTCGGCGAGACTGTCCACCGTCGCTGCGTCCGCGGCGCGTACTACGAGGAAGGGACGTTCGCCCAGGAGTTCGGCGACCCGGAGTGCCTCGTCGAGATCGGCTGCTGGGGGCCGGTCGTCAACTGCAACATCACCTCGCGCGGCGCCGTGAAGGGGATCGGCGGCTGCATGAACGCCGGTGGCGCCTGCATCGGCTGCACCATGCCGGGGTTCCCCGACAAGTTCACGCCCTTCTACAAGCGGCCGCCCGGTTCGCTGGCGTCGACCACGGTCTCCCGCATGGTCGGCAGCGTCATCCGCCCCCTGCGCAAGTTCAGCAACAACAACCTGAACCGAGAGGTGCGATGGGACCGGCAGGGCGCCGCGCCCAGTGCCTTCTCCCGTGAGAAGTACGAGCCCTCGCCGCTGGCCGACGTGGGCCACCGGTTCTACGACAAGATGCGCCGCGCCACGGACACTGCCCGCAACGACGCCGACGTCTGGGGCAAGCGAGCCGACGAGGCTCCCAGCGGCGGCAGCCCACGCGTCCGCGGCTGACCACCTTTCACCAGGCCCGACCCGAGGAGTCCGTGCATGTGCTTCAAGACCCTGCCGGTGGAGTTCGACGAGGTCGGCAACGCCACGCTGCGAGGCGGGATCCCCAATCCGTACGACGTAACCGTGGCCCGGCCCGACGTGAACCTGAGCGAGACCGAGCGTCGCGAGCGCATCGATCGGTTGGTGGCCCGCAACGGGCACATCAAGGACCTCAACATGGACCCGGTCACCCGGATCGCCGGAGCCCTCGCGGTCCACGTCACGGCCGACCTCGACAAGGGTGAGTATCTCGACTCCCACGCCCAGGCGACGCTGTTCCGCGGCTACGAGGTCATCCTGATGGGGCGCGACCCGCGCGACGCGATCTTCGTGTCCTCGCGAGCCTGCGGCGTGTGCGGCGGAGTGCACGCCCACGCCGCTGCGTACGCGATCGAGCAGGCCATGGGCATCGCGCCGCCCCCGTTGGGCACCGTCGTGCGCAACATGACCGAGGCAGCGGAGATGGGCTACGACAACCCCCTGCACCTGTACCTGCTGGCCGGACCCGACTACTCCGAGTCGGTGATCCGGTCCTCCAACCCGGAGCTCTGGCCGAAGGCGGAGAGCTGGGCGTGTCCCAGCGCCCACATCCACGGCTTCAAGACGATGGCCGACCTGATGACCGCGCTCAATCCATTGACCGGGGCGCTGTATCGCGAGGGGTTGGAGTTCACCCGGCTGTCCCGGGAGATGGTCGTCATCCTGACCGGCAAGTACCCCCACCCGCAGAACGTCGTGCCGGGCGGCGTGTCGACCACCCTCACGCTGCAGACGCTCAACGAGTACCACTCGAAGCTGGGCAAGATCTTCGACTACGCCCAACGCATGCTGGCGGTCTGGGACGACATACCGACGTTCTTCTACGAGGCCGACGACCGCTACCAATTCGTCGGTTACCGGCCGACCAACCACATCGACCCGGGCTACTGGGATGACCCGTACGCCTACGACGCCACGTACGAGAACTGCAATGCCTGGGGGGAGAAGCGCTGGTCGACACCGGGGGTGGTCCTCAACGGTGAGCTGGTGACGACCCGGCTGACCGACATCAACATCGGCTGGGAGGAGTTCGTCGAGCACTCCTACTACGAGGAGTCGTCGTCCACCCGCTACGCGAAGGACTCGCTGGGTAACCCGCTGTCGCCCTACCACCCGTGGAACAAGCGGACCCTGCCCAAGCCGGGCGCCCGGGACTGGAAGGACAAGTACACCTGGGCCTGCGCGCCGCGGTGGGACCGCAAGGTCGTCGAGGCCGGCTGCTACTCGCGGCTGCTCGTCACCGCGCTGGCCCAGAAGATGCCGGCCAGCGACTTCATATCCTCGACCGGCTCGAGCATGCGTTTCCTCGTGCCGAAGGGGGAGGTCGGCGAACGCGAGGTCGAGTGGAAGGTGCCGGAGCGTTGGAACGCCTTCGAGCGCAACCGCGGGCGGGCCTACCACTACCTGTTCAGCCAGCTGGTCGGGCTGGAGAGCCTGTTCGAGGCGTACAAGCTCTTCCAGCAGGGCGAGCGCCGAGTTGCGGCGCTGAACCCGGAGGAGCTGGAGAAGGCGATACCCCAGGACGAACGGGTGGCAGTCGGCTGGTGGGGTGCCGGACGAGGCTGGCTGACGCACCACCTCGTCATGGACAAGGGCAAGATCACCAACTACCAGATCTGTACGCCGTCGACGATCAACGCGTCGCCACGGGATCCCTGGGGTCAACCGGGCCCCTACGAGGAGGCAGTGATGAACACGCCGATCATCGAGGACCTCTCCGATCCCGCGAGCTTCACCAGCATCGACATGCTTCGAGGCATTCGAAGCTTCGACCCCTGCATGCCGTGCACGACCCACGCGCACACCGGAGACGGCGAGGTCGTACGCGAGGTCAACACCTGCTCGTGCGGCGGTGACTGAACCGGGACCGGCTGCCGTGGCCGTCCTCGTCGGCGGGGTCAGCGAGCTGTTCCAGCGCGACCTCGACCTGGGTCGGCTCGCCGTCGAGCGGTTGCAGACAGAGGACCTCGGCCGGGGGGTCGTGGTCGAAGAGCTGCACTACGGCGCAGTCGCCGTCGCACAGCGGTTGGAGGAGCTTCAGCCTGGTGTGCTCGTGCTGGTCAGCGCCGTACGACGGGACCGAGCCCCCGGGACCGTGCAACGCCGCCGCCTCGACCCGGCCGAGCTGTCCACCGCCGAGGTCCAGGCGGCGGTCGGCGACGCAGTGACCGGTTACGTCCATCCAGACCTCGTCGTCGAGATCGCGACGGCGCTCGGAGTTCTCCCGGCGCGGACCGTGGCCGTCGAGGTGGAGCCGGAGGCCACCGGGTCGGGGGAGGGGCTCAGCGAGTCGGCCTCGGCCGGTCTCGAGGTGGCGCTGGAGCTGGTGCGGGCCGAGACCCGGCGGGCCCCCCTCCTGGCGCTCGCCGTCGAGCTGCGGTCGCTGGTCGAAGGAGACCGGCTCGAGGAGTCGGCCGCCTTGTCCACGCTGCGCCAGTTGCTGATCGAACTGCAGCAGCTGGACCGACACGGCCGGTGGGGCAGGACGTTCGCCCTGCGTGACCGGCTCCGGACGGACATCGCGCAGGGTGCGAGCAGTGAGGGGATGGACAACCGGGACTGGGCCTTGTGGTGGGCGCTGATCGAAGAGCTCGACCGCCTCGCGGTTGTCGAGTCCGTGATCGCCTAGGAAGGCGGCGCTCTCCCGGCGCTGCACCTTTCGCCCCATCCAGGCGTGGTGCCAGCCTGCCAACAGCCGAGAAGCACCCGACAATGCGCGGACGGGCGCCCAAGAAGGCGCGGATCGGCGCCCAAGAAGGCGCGGACGGGCGCCATCAGGGAGGGCGTGGCCCGGCCTGCCCGAACAGCCGCTCGGGCGGCTCGACCGGTCCGGCGGGCTCCTCCAGCAGGCCCAGGTTGTGCGGCGGGACGGCGACTCGGTTGCCGCGCGCGGTCAGCAGGACCAGTGCCCCATCGGCCAGGACGTCGACGGCCTCGCCGGTCACCTCCGGACCTCCCGGCCCCATCGGGATGAGCCGGGCCCGACGTTGCTGACCGAGGGTGCTGCAGCGCGGCAGGTAGTCCGCGAGCACCTCCTCGGCCGGTGCGGTCAGCCGCTCCTCCAGGGCGGCCACCAGCACGGCGAGTAGCGCGGATCGCGGCCGAGGCACCTCCTCGGCGAGAACCGTCACGCTGATCCACTCGGTGCGTGAGGGGCCGAGCTCGACGTAGACACCGAGCCGAGCCAGGATGCCCCCACCCGCGGCGTGCACCGTGTCCGGCCAGGCGAGACCGGTGCCGTCGGTTCCGAGGATGTCGTGCAGCGCCAGCAGGGCGGCGACGTACGGCCAACCCTCCCGCGCGGGAGGAAGCTCGGGCCGCAGGAGCAAGGTGAATCCGAGGCCGTGGCCCTGGCGGACGGTCCAGGGCAGGCCGCCACGGCCACGGGGGGAGGCCTGATAGTCCGCGACGACCACCGCACCGGACGGTGCCCCGTCGCGGGCCCAGGCCATGGCCACCGCCTCGGTCGACAGCAGCGCCGGGTACGCACGCACCTGCCGACCTCGCAGCGCCATCGACACCGCAGGGGCGCTCAGGTCACCGTCGGATCCACCGCTGGAGTCACCGCTGGAGCCACCGCTGGGGTCAGCCGTCACGTCCATGTCGCCGGCCGTCCCGCTTCCTGCGCGACGGCGTTGAGGCTTGCGGCGAGTCGCTGCCACTGCGGCAGGGCGAACCTGGCCATGACCGAGGCGATCACCGCCCGCAGCCGTTCGGTGTCCTGCCCGGGCCGGTCCGCACAGGCGTCCTCGATGGCGCCGACGAGCAGGCCGTAGCCACCTGGCGGCAGCTCGATCACGACCTGCAACAGGCTCTCCACCAGGTCGTACGACGCCCCCGGTCTGGCGAGCGCGCCGTCGAGAAAGCCTTCGACGATGACGCTGCGTTGACGCACCGGCAGATCCACGATGCGGAGCACCTCTTCGCGCAGCACCGTGGCCCACCGCTCCCGCGGCTCTGCGTCGAGGACGACCAGCAGATCCTCGTGGGTCCGCCCGGGCAGCCGGGACAGCAGCTGCCGGGCCTGTGCGCGCACCGCTGCGGCGGCGCCGGCCACCGCCAGGGCCTGCCC
>JALZKQ010000102.1 GCA_030859165.1 Actinomycetota bacterium | reverse complement strand
GAGGACACCATAGTCCCCGACCTCGCCGGTCTCGTCGGGTTCGAACGCCTCGGCATACCAGTCGCGCAGGCGCCGGTGGCCGGTGCTCGCAAGCAGGATGCTTCCGATCTTGGTGGTCGTCATGGTTCCTCCTCGGTGCCCAGTCGGGCGGGTCGACGATGTGTTGTCACAAAGAGAGACCGGGGGGGCCGGCCAAAGTCATCGGTGCAGCGCAGCGCGACTGATTCTTAGCACCTTGTCAGACGACGCCCTTGACGGCTCTGAGCCCAGAGTTGATGCTTGGCTCGGCGGTATCGCCGTACGCACTTGGAGATGAAGGAGTGCCATGCAGATCCCGGCTCCGTTCGGCTACGCCCGCGCCGAGAACGTCGACCAGGCACTCGATCTGCTGGAGCGTCACGGTCCCGAGTCCCGGCTCATCGCAGGCGGACACAGCCTGCTGCCGATGATGAAACTGCGATTCGCGCGCCCGGAGTGGCTCATCGACATCAACGCCTTGGACGAGCTGGACTTCATCACGGAGGCGGACGGTCGACTACGGATCGGCGCGATGACGCGGCACGCCACTCTGCTCCGCTCGGAACTGGTCGGCCGACTCTTTCCCATCGTCCACGACGCCGAGCGAGTCATCGCCGACCCGGTGGTCCGCAACCGCGGCACCATCGGTGGATCCTTGTGCCAGGCGGACCCGGCCGAGGACCTGTCGACGGTCTGTCACGTGCTGCGCGCCGAGGTGGTCATCCGTGGGTCGGGTGGCGAGCGGACCTTGCCGATGAGGGACCTGCACCGCGGGCCGTACGAGACGGCTGTGCAGCAAGACGAGATCCTCACCGAGATTCGGTGGCCCATCCGGCCGCGAGCGGGTAGCGCGTACGAGAAGGTCGAACGGCGAGTGGGCGACTGGGCCGTCGCTGCCGCCGGTGCTGCGGTCTGGCAGAAAGACGACGGCACCATCGAGGACGTCACCATCGGCCTGACGGCCGTGGGGCTTGACTCGGGCACCGCGACCCGGGCCGAGGACGCACTCCGCGGCCAGCTTCCGTCTGAAGACGCGTTCGTCGAGGCGGGGCGGCTGGCCGCCGAGGACTGCAACCCTGTCAGCGACCAGCGCGGGCCAGTCGACTACAAGCGCCATCTCGCAGCCGAGCTCACCCGCCGGGCGGTTCGTCGAGCCTGCGAGCTTGCCGGCGCCGGACAGGAAGGTTGATCGGGATGCAGGTGACGATGACCGTCAATGGCGTGGAGGTCAGCCATGACATCGAGCCCCGCGTGCTCCTCGTCCATTTCATCCGCGACGTGCTTGCGCTCACCGGCACGCACTGGGGCTGTGACACGAGCAACTGCGGGTTGTGCGTCGTGTTGCTCGACGGCGAGCCGGTGAAGTCGTGCACGATGCTGGCCATGATGGCTGACGGCCATGCCGTACGCACGGTCGAGGGTCTGGCCCAGGACGGCACGCTCGACCCACTGCAGCAGGGATTCATGGAGGAGCACGGACTGCAGTGCGGCTTCTGCACCCCGGGGATGCTCATGACCAGCCGGGCGCTGCTGGACAGCAACCCGAACCCGAGCGAGCAGGAGATCCGGGAGGCGATATCCGGCCAGATCTGCCGCTGCACCGGGTATGCCACCATCGTCCGCTCGGTCCAGTGGGCCGCGGCTCACCCCGCACAGCCAGACTCCGCCGATTCCGACCAGCCCGTCACCGACAGCGAGGTCTCCGCATGACAACCACCGAGGAACGCGCCACCGAGGAGCGCCCGATCGGTTTCGGGCGGTTGCAGCGCAAGGAGGATCCCCGCTTCATCCGCGGCAAGGGCCGCTACCTCGATGACATCACGCTGCCGGGGATGCTCCACGGCGCGATCCTGCGCTCGCCGGTCGCACACGCCCGCATCGTCTCCATCGACACGACCGCGGCGGTAGCCCATCCCGGCGTACACGCGGTCATCACCGGGAAGGACCTCGAGCCGCTCAACCTGGCGTGGGCACCAACCCTGTCCGCGGACGTGCAGGCAGTGCTCGCCACCGACAAGGTCCGCTTCCAGGGCCAGGAGGTCGCGTTCGTCGTCGCCGATGACCGCTACGCCGCGCGGGACGCCCTCGAGCTGATCGACGTGGAGTACGACATCCTGTCACCGGTCGTCGACGCGCGGCGCGCGCTCGAGCCGGACGCACCCGTCATCCGGGACGACCTGGAGGGCCGCACCGACAACCACATCTTCGACTGGGAGGCGGGCGACAAGGCCGCCACCGACGCGGTGTTCGCCCGCGACGACATCGTGGTCGTCTCCCAGGACATCGTCTATCCGCGAGTGCACCCGGCGCCGATGGAGACGTGCGGTGCGATCGCCGACTACGAGCCGATCGACGGCAAGCTCACCCTGTACGAGACCACGCAGGCGCCGCACGCCCATCGGACCCTCTACGCCATCGTCGCCGGCATTCCCGAGCACAAGATCCGGGTCATCTCACCCGACATCGGCGGCGGCTTCGGCAACAAGGTCGGGATCTACCCGGGGTATGTCTGCGCCGTTGTCGGCTCCATCGTCACCGGACGGCCGGTGAAGTGGGTCGAGGACCGCTCCGAGAACCTGATGTCCACATCCTTTGCCCGCGACTACCTGATGCGCGGCGAGGTCGCGGCGACCCGGGACGGGAAGATCCTTGCCGTCCGCACCCATGTGCTCGCGGACCACGGCGCCTTCAACGCCACGGCCCAGCCGACGAAGTACCCGGCCGGTTTCTTCCACATCTTCTACCGGCAGCTACGACCTCGAGGCCGCGCATTGCTCGGTGACAGGCGTCTACACCAACAAGGCCCCAGGCGGAGTGGCGTACGCCTGCTCGTTCCGCGTCACCGAGGCGGTCTACCTGGTCGAGCGGATGGTCGACGTGCTGGCCGACGAGCTCAGCATCGACCCGGTCGAGCTGCGGCTGCGCAACTTCATCCGCCCCGAGCAGTTCCCGTACCAGAACAAGACCGGCTGGGAGTACGACTCCGGCGAGTACGAGACCGCGATGCGCCTGGCGATGGACATGGCCGGGTACGACGAGCTGCGTCGCGAGCAGGCCGAGAAGCGAGAGCGCGGCGAGCTGATGGGTATCGGGGTCGCGTTCTTCACCGAGACGGTCGGCGCCGGGCCACGCAAGCACATGGACATCGTCGGGCTCGGCATGGCTGACGGGGCCGAGCTGCGCGTGCACCCGACCGGCAAGGCGGTCGTCCGGATCTCGGTGCAGAGCCAGGGCCAAGGCCACGAGACCACGTTCGCCCAGATCGTCGCCGAGGAGATCGGGATCCCGCCGGAGGACATCGACGTCGTGCACGGCGACACCGACCAGACCCCATTCGGGCTCGGCACCTATGGCAGCCGCTCGACGCCGGTCAGCGGCGCGGCGGTCGCGTTGGTGACGCGCAAGGTCCGCGACAAGGCGCGGCTGATCGCCGCGGTGATGCTCGAGGCACGACCCGAGGACCTGGAGTGGGAGAAGGGCCGCTGGTTTGTCAAGGGTGACCCCGCGCAGAGCAAGACGATCGCCGAGATCGCGCTCGCCGCGCACGGCACGCTCGAATTGCCGGAGGGCGTCGACGGCAACCTCGACGCCGAGGTCACCTACGACCCTCCCAACCTGACGTTCCCCTTCGGCGCCTACATCTGCGTCGTCGACATCGATCCGGGTACGGGCGTGGTGAAGGTACGTCGGTTCGTCGCGGTGGACGACTGCGGCACGAGGATCAATCCCATGATCATCGAGGGGCAGGTGCACGGCGGCCTCACCGACGGCGTCGGCATGGCCCTCATGGAGATCATCGCCTTCGACCCCGAGGGCAACTGTCTCGGCGGGTCGTTCATGGACTACCTGATCCCCACGGCTATGGAGGTGCCCGACTGGGAGACCGGTCATACCGTGACCCCCTCGCCGCATCACCCGATCGGTGCCAAGGGCATCGGTGAGTCGGCGACCGTCGGTTCCCCGCCCGCGATCGTCAACGCCATCGTTGACGCACTGGAGCCGTACGGCCTGCGGCACATGGACATGCCCTGTACGCCGGCCCGTGTCTGGGCGGCGATGGAAGGCCGGCCGGAGCCTTCGGTGTGAGCCGGCATGCGTGAGGAGATGGCTGCGCGAGCAGCCGAGCTCGTCGAGGCGCGGATGCCCTTCGTACAGGCAACGGTCGTTCGCGCCCAGCACCCGACGAGCGCACACGCCGGCGACACAGCGCTGATCCTCGAGGACGGACGCATCGAGGGCTTCGTCGGCGGTACCTGTGCGGAGACCTCGGTGCGGGTGCATGCGTTGGACGTGCTTCGCACGGCCGAGCCGGTCTTGTTGCGGATCCTGCCTGGCACCGCCGCCACGACTCGCGAGGAAGGAGCCGTCACCGTCGCGAACCCGTGCCTGAGCGGTGGCACGCTGGAGATATTCCTCGAGCCTCGAAGCCCCGCTCCCCGAGTGCTCATCGTGGGCGACACGCCGATCGCACGAGCACTGGAGCCGGCTGTCGCCTCGCTTGGCTTCGTGGCTGAGCGCACAGCGGGTGACGAGGCGGTTCCCTGGCCTGCCGACGCCGCCCTCATCGTTGCCTCCCACGGCCGGGCCGAAGAGGCGGTCCTGGAAGCAGCCCTGCGGGCCGGTGTGCCCTATGTCGGGCTGGTCGCCAGTCGTGCCCGCGGGGGCGCGGTGCTCGCAAGTCTCGACGTCGACGAGGGGTTGCGCGCCCAGGTGCACAGTCCGGCCGGTCTCGCGATCGGTGCGCGGCGGCCCGAGGAGATCGCGCTGTCGATCGCCGCGGAGCTGGTCGAGCATCGGGCCCGGCGGCGATACGCGGTGGCGCCGACCAACGCGGTCCCGGCCGAGGACGGGCAACCGGCCCACGCCTCCGAGGTCGACCCGCGCGCCAACGGTGCCAGTCCGGTGGCGGCAGTCGCCGTCGACCCTGTCTGCGGCATGTCGGTTGCCGTCGTAGGCGACGTGATCCGGGTGGAGCACGCCGGTGAGGACGTCTACTTCTGCTGCGCGCATTGCCGTACCACGTTCGTCGATGATCCTGTTCGTTATGCCACTGCGATGTGAGCTCCGCCGTCGCCTCCGAGCCGACGACTCGCTGTCCGGGAGAGGTCGCGATGAGTGAGGCGGCGCGCTCGGGCGCAGAGGCGGAGGTGCGCGAGCGGGTTCCTGACGTCGACACGCTTGCGGCGGAGCTGGACGCGGCCGACTACCTGTCAGACATCGGGCTGACGACCGCCTTGTTCATGGCGGTCCGGTTGCCGCAGCCGCTGCTGCTCGAGGGTGAGGCGGGCGTCGGCAAGACCGAGGCGGCGAAGGCTCTCGCCAAGGTCCTCGACACTCCGCTCTTCCGACTCCAGTGCTACGAGGGCATCGACGCGGCAGAGGCGCTCTACGAGTGGAACTACCCCAAGCAGCTGCTTGGCATCCGGGTCTCCGAGTCTCGCGGCGACCGGGTGGAGGAGGCCGACCTGTTCGGCAAGGACTATCTCCTTCGCCGTCCCCTGCTCACTGCGCTCGAGCATCCCGGACCGCGACCCGCGGTGCTGCTCATCGACGAGCTGGACCGCGCTGACGACGAGTTCGAGGCGTTCACCTTCGAGCTGCTCGCGGAGGCGACGGTGACGATCCCCGAGGTCGGCACCGTGCGCGCCACCCATCCACCGGTCGTCATACTCACCTCCAACCGCACCCGTGACCTGCACGACGCGCTCAAACGACGTTGCCTGTATCACTGGATTGACTATCCGGGCACGGAACGCGCAGTCGAGATCGTACGCCGAAGGGTGCCGGGCAGCGCAGAGCCGCTTGTGGTCGCGGCGGCTGGTGCGGTCGCCCGGCTGCGCTCGCTCGACGTCGAGAAGCGGCCAGGTATCGCCGAGGCGATCGACTGGGTGGCCGCCCTGACGTTGCTTGGGGTGGATCGGCTCGAGCCGGCCGCGGCCGCCGCCACCCTCGGGTCGGTGCTGAAGTACCACGAGGATCAGGAGCTGGCCCACACCCGCGGGATGTCGTGGTTGGTGAGCAGCGGTGGCTGACTCGGGCAGTCAGAGCGCACTGGCGTTCGAGCCTGCGGCGTTCGCGGTGCGGTTCTCCGGTGTGTTGCACCGTGCGGGGGTGCTCGTGACGCCGGAGTCTGCCGGCCGGTTCGCTCAGGCGTTGCGGCTGGTGCGGCCCACGTGTCGGGAGCGGCTCTACTGGGCGGCCCGGGTCACTTTGGTCAGCGAGCGGTCCCAACACCCACCGTTCGACCGCGTCTTCGCGGCCGTGTTCGACGGCATGCTCGACCCTGCCGACAGTCGCGGGGACACCAGCACCACCACGCCGGTCGTCGAACAGCCACGAGCGCGCCCCCCGACGCCAGACTCCCGGACGGTCGACGGACCGCGGGGGTCGGCGGTCGACCGGTCCGGCGCCATGGCGGGCCGGCCCGGTGAGTCCGACGACCGGGGATCCACCGAGCGTGAGGCGATCCTGGCGGCCGCCTCACCGGACGAGCGGCTGGCGCAGACCGCCTTCGGCGACATGGATCCGGAGCAGATCGCTGCGGTTCGCCAGCTCGTGCGCCGGATCGTGCTGGCCACCCCGACCCGACGCTCCCGGCGTACCCGTAGGTCGAGTCGTGCCGGTGAGCGAGTCGACCTGCGCCGGACCCTGCGCCGCGCACAGCACAGCGGCGGTGATCCGGCCCGCCTCGTGCGTCGGGCACGCAAAGAGCGGCCACGGCAGCTGGTCCTCCTCTGCGATGTGTCCGGCTCGATGGAGTCCTGCGCACAGGTCTTCCTGACGTTGATGCAGGGTGCCGTGACGCAAGGAAACGCCGAGGCGTTCGTCTTCGCCACCCGGCTCACCCGACTGACGAGCTCGCTGGCCGGTCGGGACGTGCAGGCGGCACTTGCCCGGGCGGCGGAGTCCGCCCCCGACTGGGCCGGTGGCACCCGGCTGGGCGCCAATCTGGGCCAGTTCGTGGATCGCTATGGACACCGCAGGATCGTGCGAGGAGCAGTGGTCGTGATCCTCTCGGACGGCTGGGAGTGCGGTGACCCGCGACACCTGGGCGTGCAGATGGCCAGGCTGCACAGGCGGGCCTACCGCATCGTCTGGGTCAACCCGCGCAAGGCGGCACCTGGGTACGCGCCGCTCGTCGGCGGTATGGCTGCCGCGCTGCCGCATTGCGACGCCTTCGTGAGCGGGCACAGCCTGTCCGCCCTAGCGGAGGTGGGGGCGGCGGTTGGTGCCGGCCGTTCGGGGTACCGTCTACGTGAGAGGCAGGGACGATGGAGCTTCACAACACATTCGCGGTAACGGCACCCATCGAGGAGGTCTGGGCCGCTTTGATGGACGTCGACAAGGTCGCGAGCTGCGTGCCCGGCGCGCAGGTGCTCGAGGTGTTGACCGAGGACTCCTACGTGGTCGGCATGAAGGTGAAGCTCGGGCCGATCACCATGCAGTACCGCGGCCAGATGGACGTGGTGATGCGCGACGAGGCGGCCCGCCGCGCCAGTCTGCGCGGCAGGGCGAAGGAGACGCGGGGGCAGGGGAACGCTGAGGCAACCGTCGAGCTGGCGCTGACCCAGCAGGATCGGCAGACGGACGGCACCGTCGAAGCCGACGTGCGACTGTCGGGGAAAGCCGCCGCCATGGGTCAGGGTGTCATCGCCAGCGTTGCCGATCAGATGCTTGGACAGTTCGCGCACAACCTGGAGGTCATGTTGAACGAGTCAGAGTCGAGCAAGCCGGAAGCCGAAGTCCCAGCCGACGCCGAGCGCAGCGGTGACAACGTCGTCGAGGCGGTGGAGACCCTCGCTTCCGGTACTCAACACGAAGGCGTCCAGACGTCGCCGAGCAAGGCCAAGTCTCGCCGTGCCCCGGTCGAACAGGTGCGCGGAGACGAGCAGATGACCGAGGGTCAGGACGTGACGGGCTCGGGCGGCCCTGGCGACGCCGACGGCTCCCAAGGGGATCCGGCTGAGACGCCCACACGCACCGGGGAGTCCGGTGCCGCGCAGTCGACGGCCGGCGCCCGCGAGTCCGACCGAGTGTCCGCGGACGACCGGAGACCCCCCGCTGCGACCCGCGACCCCGGCCGACACTCGGGCAGCGACGGCGACGACGACGGCGGCAGCCTTGACGGCCTGGCCATCGTCCGCAGCATGCTCAGTGGACTCGTGCGCGAGCACCGGGAGATGGTGGCGTTGGTCGGCGGTGTTGCCGTGATCTCCTACCTCCTCGGACGCTCCGCCGGCCGCCGGAGCTAGACGCGCGCGGCCGGGCGGCCACGTATGTCTGCTTCCCGCGCGGCCCAGAAGGGCGGCGGTGGCCACGCTTCCCGGCCGCGAGGCGATACGTCAACTGCCGAGTTCCGTCAGGTTCTGCTGGAGGTCGGTAATGACGTGAGCAGTCTTAGGCGCGGCCGAGATCGTTGAAGATGCGGTCCGCTGCGGCCACCAAGGTCGAGAGCTCCCGTGGCAGCGGTCCTCGGAGGGCATCTGTCGGGACCGCGACTGCAGCGGCGTACAGCTCCTTCTCGGTCTTCACCTCCGCCTGGAACTCGCCGTAGCCAGGGGCGAAGGTCTTGTCCTCGAGGGTGCCGTCCTGAAGACGCTCCTGGATGAACACCGCCCCAGGCACGGGTCCCCGGGGGCCGTCCACGCTCTCGCCGGTGGACTTGACGGTGACCTCCTCGAACACGAGACCGGGGATGTTCTCCGGCCTGTAGACGTCGCCGACCCGTGGGTTGGCCGGCATGATCATCCCCGGCGGCCCATCCCTGCCCGCCAACCAGCTGCCCTCGTGGTCGGCGATGACACCGGCCTGGTAGTTGTCGACGTCCTCGCCGAAGTACCAGACAGACCCGTCGTCGGCTTGGGCGTAGAAGTCCACGGCGACCTCAAGGATGTGGCCGTTGCTGTAGGCCACGAACTGATGGACACGGGTCTCCACCTGCTGACCCTGCCACTCGATCGTCTTGGTCCTCGGCAACAGCGTCACCTCGAAACG
>JALZKQ010000101.1 GCA_030859165.1 Actinomycetota bacterium | reverse complement strand
GTGTCCAGATCAGTGTCCACGAGGGCCTCCGGGGCTCGAGTTGGGTATCCAACACCGATCCTGGGCACCCTCGACCTCAGATCACACGCGCCACACCAGCCACACCCCTTGGAATCACTGATCTAGGGCGTGCACCCGTGGTCCATGTACGCGGTGATCGGCCTGGCGATCGCGTACTTCGCGTACCGCAAGGGCTCGGGCAACCTGATCAGTGCCACGCTGCGGCCACTCATCGGCGATCATGCCTCGGGACCGCCAGGACGTGCCATCGACGTGCTCGCGATCTTCGCAACCCTGTTCGGTCGGCCACGTCGCTCGGCCTCGGCGCCCTGCAGATCACCGGCGGGCTCGCCAACGTCTTCGACCGCGGTCCCTACGGCAACCTGGCCGCGGGGCTCGTCATCGCTGTTCTCACCGCTGCTTCGTGCTGTCGGCGGTCAGCGGCGTCGACCGCGGGATCAAGTACCTCTCCAACGCCGACGTGGTGGCGCTCGTCTTCTTCCTGTTCGTGGTGGGCCCGACCGGCTTCATCCTGGGCACGTTCACCGACTCGATCGGTGGCTACCTGACCCAGCTGCCCGCGATGAGCTTCCGTACCGGGGTCTTCGAGGGTCAGGTGTGGCTGAACGGCTGGACGATCTTCTACTGGGCCTGGTGGATCTCCTGGACGCCCTTCGTGGGCATGTTCATCGCGCGGATCTCCAAGGGGCGCACGATCCGGCAGTTCGTGGTGTGCGTCATCGCCATCCCCAGCCTGATGAGCTTCGCGTGGTTCGCGATCCTCGGCGGTGCGGCGTTCGACCTGCAGCTGAACAAGGGCGTCGACATGCCGGGGGCGCTGGAGGGAGGCATCGAGAACGCGTTGTTCGTCACCCTGCGGGAGTACCCGCTGTCGACGATCACCGTGGCCCTTGCGGTGTTCCTGATCGCCATCTTCTTCGTCACCGGCGCCGACAGCGCGTCCATCGTCATGGGCATGCTGAGCCAGCGCGGCGACGAGGACCCACATCGCGGTCTCGTCGTCTTCTGGGGTGTCGCCACCGGAGCCGTTGCCGCCGTGCTGCTGCAGGCCGGGGGCTTGCAGACCTTGCAACGGCTGGTCATCATCGTCGCCGCACCCTTCCTGCTGGTGCTGCTGGCGATGTGCGCGTCCTTGATGAAGGCGCTGCGGGACGAGCCGTACGAGTCGACGCTGACCCCGTCAGCTCACGCGCGAGCAGGTACGCGGCATCGCGGTTGACGGCAGCTCCTGACCCCTCCTGTCCTCTGGCGGTCGGCGAATCGCGCAGACACGCCGGCGTGTCTCGCCGTTTGCCTACCCCCACCGGGACCGGACAGGTCGCCACCGCACCGGCCAGGATGGGCGCGTGACCCAGTCGGTGGAGCTGCTCCTGGACGAGGCGACCGAGGCGGCCGTGCGTGCGCAGTGGGACGCACTCGACGCGGCCGGCCTGCCCAGCCAGGCGCGTCACCAAGGGCCGAGCAACCGCCCGCACGTCACGCTCGCGGCCCGCGAGCACATCGATCCCATCTCGGAGCCCGCCCTGCGCGAGGCGGTGTCGGTACTGCCCCTGACGTTGCGGCTGGGCACCTACGCGTGCTTCGGTCGCGACCGGTTCGTGCTCGTGCGACTTGTCGTGGCCGACCGTGCCCTGCTGGACCTCCAAATGGGCGTCACCGACGTCCTCGGCGACGAACCGGGCGGCTGCTTCGGGCCCGGTTGCTGGACCCCGCACGTGACCCTCGCGCACCGGATGCGACCGGGGCAGGTCGGACAGGCGCTCGCGGTGCTCGGTGACGCCCGCGAGAGCGACGCTCGTGCGGTCGGGTGCCGTCGCTGGGACTCCGTCGCGCGCCGGGTGTGGGCCTTGCGCTGAACGTCGCCCGCGACGAGCATGGTCGCGACTCGCAAGAGGGAATGACATCGTGGAGCAGTCTCTGGGTCGGGTCTCCTCGCCACCCGTTCGGGAGGCGACCAGGGCCGCAGGTCAGCCGACCCCGATGGCCCATGAGGCGCTGTGCGCCTGTCCCGGCTCCAGCAGGACGAGGTCCGCGCCGGAGTTGAAGGCATCCGGCGGGCAGGTCATCGGCTCGAGCGCCAGCCCGACCCGGTGCTGCGGGCTGCCGGGCACGTCGGCGGTGTGCAGCTGCACCCAGGGCAGCACGTCCGCGTCCCAGGTGAGCACCACCTGCCTACCGTCGACACCACGCACGGTCACGGCCACCTCGCCGCCGCCGAGCCCGGTGAACGCGTGGTCGACCTCGTCGGCACCGATGCGGCGCCCGGCCCGGAAGTCGTACCGGCTTTCGGCGACGTCGGACCGGCCGCACGGGATCAGGCGGTCGGGCGTCACCTCGAGCACCTGCGAGGCCGGCAGGGTCAGCTCCCAGTCGTTGACGCGGCCGGAGCCGGGGGTCAGGTACGGGTGCGGGCAGACGCCGTACGGCGCCGGATCCTGCCCATGGTTGCGTGCCGTCACCGACCAGGTGAGCCCGCCGGTGCCCAGGGCGTACGTGACCTCGAGCCCCACGTCGAAGGGGTAGCCGACCTGCGGCACGATCCGGTGCGTCCACCCGGCTGTGCGCTCGTCGTGCCGCACGAGGTCGAAGCGCGTCCACGACACCAGTCCGTGCAGTGCGTGACCCCGGGCCGGCTCGGTGAGCGCGAGCTGGTGGACGGTACCGGCCAGCTCGTAGCGTCCGTCCACGACCCGGTTCGGCCACGGAGCCACGGTGGCCCCCCGGTAGTACGGGCGCACGGTGCCCGCCTCGTAAGACACGACCAGGTCGCGACCCCGGTGCCGGAGCACTCGCAGCCCGGCCGCGACCGGGGTTACCACGGCCTCGTACTCGCCGTGGCGCAGCAGCATCTCGTCGGGGGCGACCGGCACCGCTCGACTGTAGGGCACCACCGGGAACAAACCAGGTGCGTCGCGTGCTTGTGCTCCAGTAGAGTCTGACAGAACGAAACCGTTTCGTATCGTACGAGCCATGGGAGCAGTCACATGATGGCAGCCGGTAGGCGCCCCCGGGTCGAGGGTGACCGCGAGGCCGAGGTGCTCGACGCCGCGGTCCGGGTGCTGGCCGACGTCGGCTACGACCGGCTGACGATGGACGAGGTGGCGTCGGCGGCACGCGCGTCGAAGGCCACCCTCTACCGCAGGTGGGAGAGCAAGGCCGACCTCGTGGTCGATGCCGTCAGCCGCACCAAGGGCATCCCCGACGCCGAGGCAACCGACACCGGCTCCCTGCGAGGCGATCTGCTGTCCCTGTCCTGTGGGCCCTGCGGACAGGCACACCAGCTACCGATGTCGGTGCTCGGTGGTCTGCTGACCGCACTGCAGACCGATCCCGAGCTGTCCACCGCCTGGAGGGAAAGGTTCATGGCTCCGCGCATGGCCGTCACCCGCACCGTCTTCGAGCGCGCCATGAGCCGCGGCGAGCTCCGCCCCGGTCTCGACCTGGAGCTGATGCTCACCGTGCTGCCGAGCATGTGTGTCTTCCGCTGCACCGTCCAGGGCCGCGTCGTCGACGAGGACTTCGTGGCCCGCGTGCTCGACCACGTGGTCCTGCCCGCAGTTCGACCCGGCAACGGTCATCTCCGCACACAAGGACACCACTCATGACCGACGACTCACGCACCACGTCCACGCCTCCCGCCTACGTCGACCGGAGCAGTTCCGGTCATCGGCACCTCGGTCTCGCCCTGGTCCTGATCAGCGCGGCCCAGTTGATGGTGGTCCTCGACGCATCGGTCGTGAACATCGCGCTGCCCCGGATCCAGGCCGACCTGGCGATCACCGACGCCAACCTCACCTGGGTGGTCACGTCGTACGCGATCGCCTTCGGCGGACTGCTGCTCCTCGGCGGTCGCATGGGTGACGTCCTGGGCCGGCGCAAGGTGTTCATCGGTGGCGTGCTGGTGTTCGCGTTCGCCTCGCTCCTGGGCGGTATCGCCCAGACCGAGTGGCAGCTGCTCGCGGCTCGGGCCCTTCAGGGTGCGGGTGCTGCGGCCGCGTCGCCGACCGCACTCGCCCTCATCACCACGACCTTTCCCGCCGGCCCGCCGCGCAACCGCGCCTTCGCCGTGTACGCCGCGATGTCGGGTGCTGGCGCCGCAGTCGGGCTGATCCTGGGCGGTGCGCTCACCGAGGTCTCGTGGCGCTGGACGATGCTGATCAACGTGCCGATCGGACTGTTCGTGGCCTTCCTCGCCCCGCGGTTACTCGGCGAGTCCCGCCCGCAACCAGGGCGTTGGGACCTGTCCGGGGCGCTCACCGCGACGCTCGGTCTGGTATCGCTCGTCTACGGCTTCAACCACAAGGCCCAGGTCGACCCGTCGACCGGTGCCCCGGCCACGTGGACGGAGCTCCTGACGCTCGGGCCGATCCTCGCCGGGGTGGTGCTGCTGGTGGTGTTCTTCGTGATCGAGGCGCGCTCGGCGCAGCCGCTGCTGCCCCTGCGGATCATCACCGACCGAACCCGGGCCGTGAGCTTCGTGGTGATGCTCATCGTCGGGGCTGCGATCTTCGCCATGTTCCTGTTCCTGTCGCTGTTCATCCAGGACGTGATGGGGTACAGCCCGCTGAAGTCGGGTGTGGCGTTCCTGCCGTTCACGGTCGGCATCGTGGTCGCCGCCCAGATCGCCTCGACGTTGGCCTCGCGGACCGACCCGCGATGGATCGCCGGTGCCGGTGGTGGCCTCTCGGTCATCGCGATGTGGGGCTACGGGCAGCTGGATGCCGAGTCCGGCTACGTCGTCGGACTGCTGCCGTGGATCATCGTGCAGGCGATCGGCATGGGACTGATCTTCGTGCCGCTGACGCTGACGGCCGTCAGCCGCGTGGACGCGGCCGACTCCGGGGTCGGCTCGGCCGTGCTCAACACCGTCCAGCAGGTCGGCGGGGCGATCGGCATCGCCGTGCTGGGCACCGTCTTCGCCAACGGGATCACCGAGCGGATGACCGAGCTGGCGTCGGCTGGGTCCGGCCAGCCTGCGACGTCCGAGCAGCTCGAGCTGGGTGGACGGATCGCGCAGGCCTTCGGCACGACCGAGACGTTCGGTGTGGCCATCTGGATGATGGTGGCGGCGACCGTGATCACCGTGGCGGGCCTGTCGATCAAGCACGAGGAACTGGCCACGGACGGCATTCCCGGTGTGCCCACCTGACCCGACGGAATGGACCCGGCCGACGCGGGGTTCGGCTCGTCGTGGACAACGTCACGATGGCAGCGGCACCGCCTGTCCGCGATGCGATGCCCGGGCTGCCGCCGTACGGCATCGGGGCCGCGATCGTGGCGATGGCACTCGGCGGCTTCGGAATCGGCACCAGCGAGTTCGTGACGATGGGGCTCCTGCCACAGATCAGTCGCGACGTCGCGATCACGATCCCGCAAGCAGGCCACGCGATCACTGCGTACGCGCTCGGGGTCGTCGTGGGGGCGCCTCTGATCACGGTGGCGGCGGCCCGGCTGCCCCGCAGGGGCCTGCTGGTCGCGCTGATGGTCGCCTTCGCGGTCGGCAACGCCGCGACCGCGCTCGCCGCCGGGTACGGTTCGCTGGTCGCCGCCCGCTTCGCCGCGGGCCTTCCGCACGGGGCGTACTTCGGCATCGCGGCTCTGTTCGCCGCCTCCCTGGTCGAGCCCGGGCGACGGGCCCGCGCGGTGGGCTCGCTGATGATGGGGCTGGCGGTGGCCAACGTCGTCGGCGTGCCAGCGGCGACCTGGCTCGGCCAGCAGCTCGGGTGGCGTGCGGCCTTCTGGGCGGTGACGGCGATCGCACTGGTCACCGTCGCCGGGTTGGCACGGGCGCTGCCTCGCCGTACGAACGACCCGTCGGCCGGAGCGCTGCGCGAGCTCGGTGCGCTGCGACGCCCGCAGGTGCTGCTCACCCTCGCTGTGGGCATCGTCGGCTTCGGTGGCATGTTCGCGATGTACAGCTACGTCGCGCCGACGATGACGCAGGTCGCGGGCCTCGACGAGCGCTGGATCCCCGCCGTGCTCGTCGCCGTGGGGGTGGGCATGGTCGGTGGGACCTGGATCGCCGGCCGCCTTGTCGATCGCTCGGTCACTCGGTCCCTGGTCGGTGGGCTGGTCACCATGGCGTTCCTGCTCGGCGCGATCAGCGCGACCGCACAGTGGGCGGCCGTGGCCGTTGCGCTGATCGTGGTGATGATGACGGCGACCAGCGTGATCGTGCTCGGGCTGCAGGTACGGCTGATGGACGTCGCCGGGGACGCGCAGACGCTCGGCGCCTCGCTCAACCACGCAGCCCTCAACGCGCGAACGCTCTCGGTGCGTGGTTGGGCGGGCTGGTCATTACGGCCGGGCTCGGCTACCGAGCCCCGGCCCTGGTGGGGGTGGCGCTGGCCGCGGCTGGGCTTGCGGTGCTGGCCTTGTCGCTACGGCTGGAGCGCGGCCCACGAGCTCGTAGCGCACGGAGTCCTCACGAACGCCGTCACGTCGCGTGATGGCGTCGTGCTCGACGCCGACCTCGGTGAAGCCGGCACCGGTGGCGACGTGTCGGCTCGCCGCGTTGCCGACCGCACAGCGCAGCCGCAATCGGTGCAGTCCGAGCCCGCCGTTCGTCTCCGGCGTGAACGCGTGTCGCACGATCAGACGCACGGCCCCGCCCATGGCGCCGCGCCCGCGGGCGTCCGGGTGGGTCCAGTAGCCGACCTCGGCCTCGCCGCCGCTGATGTCCATCGCGCCGACCGATCCGAGCACCTGGTCGGTGGCCGGGTCGGCCAGCGCCCAGTTGACGGCGCGACCGAGCGAAGCCTGCTCGACTGTGCGGGTCAGCCACGCACGCGCGTCGGCCTCGGTGTACGGCGACGGCATGAACTCCAGCCAGTGCGAGGTCCGCGGGTCCGAGCAGCTCTCGACGATCCGGGCGACGTCCTCGTCGCGCCAGGGCCGCAGCCGTACTCGCTCGCCGTGCAGGACCGGTGACTCCAGCCACGTCGTACGGGGGGCCGCCTCGTCGTCGGGCAGCAACCATCCCGTCCAGGCGTCGACCGCCTCCCCGCGCTCGGTCAGCAGCCGGGGCACGGCGCCGCCGAAGGTGAAGCCGCACGCCCAGGCGGTGCGGCGGGACGCGACGTTGCCCACGTGGGCGCGCCAGTGCACGACGGCCACGCCGCCCTCGTCGAACGCCGACCGGGTGGCCAGCCCGATTGCCCGCCGCATCAGTCCGCGACCCCGTGCCCACGGGTGCAGGCCGAAGCCGATGTCGGCGACCGGGGTGCCGCGCACTGCGAGGTTGCCGGCGTACCGGGGCGTGCCGTCGTCGTCAGGAGCCTCGATCGCCCAGCAGCGGGCACTGCCGTCGGCCCAGCCGGAACGGACGATGTCGCGTACGAACCCGACGGCGTGCTCGCGCTCGTACGGCACCGGGACCGAGGTCCAGCGCGCAAAGTCCTCGTCGCGGCACATGGTGACGATGTCGTCGACGTCGCAGTCGTGGTGCTCGCGCAGCGTCACGACCCCGTCGGTGAGCTCCGGGACGGGGGACGGCTTCGGCGGCGGCAGCAGGGTCACCTGGCCCAGCCTCGCGGGCCGACCCACGCGCAGCAACTCGTCGCAGCCCTTGGTGGGTGACGACATGCCGGGCCCGGTAATGCGCGGATCGGCGCCCGGTAATGCGCGGATCGGCGCCCAGCAGATCACGGATGGGCGTGGGCGCCGTCCGCGGGGGAGACGGTGAAGCAGTCCGGCGCGTCAAAGCCCTCGCGCTGGAAGGCCCGGTGCACGGCGCTGGTCACGCTGTGCACGGCAGCGTCGCCGACCAGAGCGATCGCGCTACCGCCGAAGCCGGCACCGGTCATCCGCGCTCCGAGCGCACCGACGGCGAGGGCGGTGTCCACAGCGACGTCGAGCTCGGGGCAGCTGACCTCGTAGTCGTCGCGCAGCGAGGCGTGCGAGGCGGTGAACAGCTCACCCAGGCGAGCCCAGTCCCGGGCTGCCATGGCCTCGACGCTCGCGTGGACGCGTGCCGTCTCGCTGACCACGTGGGCCGCGCGCCGCCGGGTCGTACCCTCGAGGCGGTCCAGGTCGGCGACGCGGGCGCGGGCGAGCGCGTCCAGGCCGAGTTGTCGCGCCGCCCGTTCGGACTCCGCGCGCCGGGTCGCGTAGCCGCCGTCGGTCAGCTCGTGCGACGCCCTCGTATCCATCACGAGCAGCGCAATCTTGTCGGCGGCCCAGCCTGCGGGGACAGGACGCACGACCGGTCGCGCCGCAGCGGTGTCGATCAGCAGCGCGTGCTCGGTCCGTCCGCAGGTCGATGCCAGCTGGTCCATCGCGCCGCACGGCATACCCACGTAGTCGTTCTCCGCGTGCTGGGCCAGCAGCGCGAGTGTCACGTCGTCGATGTCGAGGCCGGCGATGTCACGCACGGCGACCGCGACCGCGCACTCCAGTGCCGCCGACGAGGACAGCCCCGCCCCCAGCGGCACGTCGGAGCCGACCGCGAGGTCCAGCCCCGGTACGTCGTGCCCCGCCTCGCGCATCGCCCAGACGGTTCCGGCGACGTACGCGGCCCACCCGGTGACCTCGCCCGGCCGGGTCGACACGTCGAACTCGACCGGCTGGTCGCTACGGTCCGAGCGCACCTGCACACGGGTGTCCCCGCGACCGGCCGCCTCGACGGTGGTGCGCCGGTCGATCGCGATCGGCAGCACCGGTCCGCCCAGGTAGTCGAGGTGTTCCCCGATCAGGTTCACCCGGCCGGGGGCCGACCAGCGCTGCGTCGTCATGCCCTCAGCCTGCCGTACGCGGGCACCGGGTAGACATGCACGCCCCGGATCGGTGATCGTGGCGGGCGTGAGCGACGAGCCCGTGATCCACCTGCGCGCCAGCGGGGTCAGCCTGGTCCTCGACCACAGCGGCACCGGAGCACCGGTCGTCCTGCACTGGGGTGCCGACCTCGGTGA